>JANPGW010000070.1:0-2851 GCA_031424115.1 Saprospiraceae bacterium
GGTAACACCTGGCGCAGCGTCAGCTTTGTATGGCATGAACGCTGTGAACGGTTTAGCGAGTTTGCAAACTAAAAGCCCATTTACATATCAAGGTTTGGGTGTTTATCAAAAAACGGGTGTGAATCACGTGGATGGCAAAGATCATAACCCCTCAGTATTGAGTGAAACGGCTATTCGATATGCCAAAGCTTTCAATAATAAATTTGCTTTTAAAGTCAATGCATCCTATTTGAAAGGAACGGATTGGATTTCAAATACTTTGACCGAGCAAAATGACAACACATTGAGTTCCGCTAATCCTCGTTTTTCGGAATTAAATGGTGAAAATAATCCAGCATCTGACCTCTGGAATCGTTACGGCGATGAAAGCAATAATCGTCAAACCATCACCATTAATTATAAGGGTAAAACGCAGGGTTTCAATGTGAGCCGCACGGGTTATTCGGAGAAAGATTTAGTCCCCCCCTCAGTAAAAAACGCTAAATTCGATGCGGGTTTGTTTTATCGCATCAATGAAAAATTGGAGTTGAATTACACCTACCGCTATGGCCTAATGGACGGTGTTTTTCAAAGAGGTAATAAAGTACGCTTGGATGGTGTGACCGTTCAAAACCACCGTTTGGAATTGAAAAGCAGTAATTTTTTCATAAGAGCCTATACTTCCATTGAAAATACGGGCAAATCGTACAATGTGAAGCCATTAGCAGATAATTTGGACTTAAATAATGGCTCAAATGCACAGTGGGGCGCACGTTTTCAAGCAGCTTTGCAAGACGCCGTGAATAAGGATGTCCCTTTAGATGATGCCTTCAAACAAGCTCGAATCGCTGCTGATAAGGGTCGGGTAGAGCCAGGTACAGCTGCTTTTGAACAATTGAAACAAACGATTATTGGCATTAATAATTGGGATATCGCTGCCAATGTAGTGGGTGCGCCAGCCACGGGCGGTGCATGGTTAAAACAATCTTCTAATTTGTATCACATTGAAGGTCAATGGGATTTGAGTTCGAAAGTTAAAATATTTGACCTTTTGGTGGGTTTCGATTACCGCTTATATCAAGTCGTTCCGGATGGTAATAATTTTGTGGATTTTTCACGACCAGTAGCTGAGCGTACGACACCGTTGGCAGATGGTAGTTTCGGTAAAAATCAGATTTATAAAAAATATGGCACTTTTGCCCAATTGACAAAACGGTTCTTCGACAACAAATTAAAAATCAATGCTTCATTACGTCTCGATCAAAACCCCGAATTTTCACCTAAAGTTAACCCTCGAATTGCCTTAGTGTATTCGCCAATTGAAAACCATAATTTCCGTATTTCAGCTCAAAATGGCTGGCGATTCCCTGCCGTTTTTGAAGCCCTTTCTTTTGTGAACAATGGCAATGTGCGTCGTGTAGGAGGCTTAGTCAGAGTGAACGAAGGCATTGGTTTTAATGAAAATTCATATACTTTGGCTTCTTTGAATAATTTTACCGCAGCAGTGAATGCAGATGTGGCGGCGGGCAAAGCAAAAAATCAAGCTGCGTTGGATAATCGAGGCAAATTAATTGTTGCTAATCTACCCGCTTTGCGCCCCGAAAATATTAACTCTTTTGAAGTAGGTTACAAAAGCATTTTAGCCGACAATAAAGTCTCTTTGGATTGGGACGCTTACTATAATGTGTATGACGGCTTTTTAGGTCAAGTCGAGGTGGCTGTCCCCAAAACCGATAAAGTAGGTACTGATGCAGCAGTTTTGGATATGTTGACACGCTCAAAACAAGACCGTTATCGGGTTTTCACGAATGCTAAAAATAAGTATCATAGCTACGGGTCATCGTTGGGTGCGACTTATAATTTTTATAAAAAATTTACCCTTTCAGCCAATGTTAATTACAATGATATCAAAGCGAACGCAACATCTGATATATTTGTAACCGCTTTTAATACATCTAAATGGGTTACAAATGTATCTTTTGGTAATCGTGAAGTGGTTAAAAATGTGGGTTTTAACGTGGTGGCAAAGCATCAAAATGAGTTTTTGTGGCAAAGTCCCTTGGCAAATGGTACAGTTCCCGCTTTTACAACTATTGATGCGCAGTTCAACGTGCGGATTCCTCAATGGAAAACAACTGTCAAAGTGGGTGGTTCTAATATTTTAAATAAACGTTATTTTCAATATGCCGCAGGACCTACTTTGGGAGGCTTGTATTATGTGGCTTTGGCGTTTGATAATGGTTTTTTAAAGTAAAAAGTATGTCATAATGATAATGAGGTATTTAATTATTTTAATTCATCAAACCTGTTCATAATTAAAAAGTTACCTTTAATTTTTATCACTTTTTAAATTAAAGGTCATGAATAGGAAAGATTTTTTGCAGAACAGTTTAATTCTGGGTGGCGCTGCTATTTTACCGAACAATTCGGTTTTTGCAACGTCCATTACTGAGGGGGGTATAGATAAACTCACTGATGCCAATGGCAATTTTGCGCTGCAACCACTGCCATATACGGAGAGCTTTTTGGAGCCATACATGGATGCTGAAACCACGCATTTGCATTATACATTTCATCATGGCGGGGCAGTGAAGGCGGCTAATACCGATATGAAAAAAATCAGAGAAGCCTTAGATAGCAGTAATTTTGAAACGGTGGATTATTGGACTAAAAAGCTTTCTATGCATTTTTCATCGCACGTATTGCACACTATTTTTTGGACAAATTTGATCAATAAAAAAACGGAACCCACCGGCGAATTGCTCAAGCGCATTGAGAAAAGCTTTGGCTCTTATGAAAAACTGAAAGGCTATATTGCAGCCACATCTAAGAATGTGGACGGCAATGGTTGGGGGATATTGGGTTATCAACC
>JANPGW010000071.1:0-17960 GCA_031424115.1 Saprospiraceae bacterium
CAACTGATTTATTTTATTTTCTTCGATTAAATCTTTGAGTGGTTCTGGGATTTCTAAATTAAATAATTGATTAAGGACAGAATAACCGACAAGGAAAGTCGGCAAGATATGGAGTTTATTAAAGGACGCTTTCAAAGATTCCCAATCCAAAGTATCACCATCTTTTTGTAAAATTTGATATAAATCAAAAATATATTTTAATGATGTCCATCCTTCGTTGAGTCCATGATTGGTTGTTGTTAAAATAAGATGAGCTTCCTTATTAAGTGTGAAAATATTTTTTCTCAAAAAGGCAATTTCTGAAATATCATTTTTAAAATCATTAACAGTCAAATCAATATCACAGATCTTATGATTAGAGCGAAAGTGCGGTTCAACATGGTATAACCTGTTCCCATTTTTATCGCTCAAATCAAAGTTATATTCACACCAATAATAAAAGAACATCTTTTCCTGATTGGGTTGAATGTCGCTTTCTGTTTTATACCCTTCTCTGTTCATAACTATTTTAATCCTATCAATATCCTCCTCGTTGACAAACAAATCAATATCCGAAAATTCCCGCAAACCAAAATCTCCGTAATATTGATTCGCCAAATATGCGCCTTTGTAGGGCACTGCGAGGATTCCCTGTTGTTTATAAATCTCTAAAAGCCGGAGCATTTCATTCGTGTTGGCTAAACTTCGGGCAGATATTTGGAAGCAATCGGCTTTGAGTTTTTGTAAAATATTAGCCGGAATGTCTGCATTTTGCAGTCTTGATACCCCCCTCAGTAGAAGCGGGCGGATTTGATGCACACAAGCCAGTTGATAGACTTTTTCCCAGTCGCATGTTTTCTCTTTCAGCCATTCATCCAATAAGGGTTTCTTTGTTTTGTCCAAAGCGGCTTCTCCTGCCCGAATTAATACTTGCAGTTCATTATTTATATCTGAAAAAGAGAAATTTCTTGTCATATATTTAGCTGATATGCGAATCTGGTTTTTTTTACACGAATTGCGCTAATTTTCACACGAATTGCCACGAATTTTTTTTCCGATCTCCAATACGTAGATTAGGGTAATTCGTGTGTAATTAGAGTAATTCGTGTAAAATCATACCAACACCGCCACGGTCGTATATTCACCACTACCATCATCATACACAAGTCCGGATTGCAGCGCCTTGAGCCAAGCGTGTGCTTTCAACTGCCCTTGTACATCTTTTGCCAAGCCAAGATACAAAATAGCTTCTATCCCTCGACGGCGTAACAATAATTTGACGACAATAGACCGCACAAGACAGGTATTCGTCCAAAAAACATGGCGGCTGATGGTGTCCACGACTTGAAACGTAGTCCTAACAATTGGATGATTATCCTTACCGTCAGCATAAGGCATATTTGCTTTATGTGCTTTGAGCTTCAATAGCTTCTGTATGATACGGAAGGGTAGGGTGACCACCATTATTTTCACTATCGTGCAAAGCAAAAAGGCTTCAAGGAAAAGTACTTTCCTTGAAGCCGGGTATGACCCAAAACGATAGACCCACCGCAGCATATTTAAGCCGACGTTTGTATCAGCCCGCGGTCAGCAAGAGACTTCAGAAAGTCTTCCGTTTCTTGCTGACAAGTGGCTTCGTCCACATCGTATTCTTCCATCAGTTGCGCGCACAGGCTTTCTTGAGTCTGAGGCGTGTCTAATAGTTCCCAAATACGGCTGCCGATGGGGTTCAGGTTGTAGTACATACCGCGCTCGCTGCTCATCATGACGACTTCGTCGTCGATGGAGGAGGAGAGGATGTGGGTGGATTTGGTGAACATATAAATTGGACTAAGTTTTTCCAGCTCCCTCCGCGGCTCCAGGAGGAGCACCAAAAGTGTTTTCAATAGATAATTCTGAACTAATTTCTGGCTTAGTCCATGTTTTTTTATTTTCTTGATTTTTATTCATTATGATATTTTTTAAATAAGTTTATAAATTGAATATTTATGAATTGAAATCCTAATAATGCTAACTCTCCGCTAAAATCTTGAGATGCCCAACTACTGAAAATATATCCGTTTTCTAATGTTCTTCCGACTGTTTTTAAGTTTAAATAATTCTCGGCAACATTTGTATTTACTAATTCTTTATATAAAATAGTTTTATTATTTAATAAATTGCGATTAAAATTGGGCATATAAGCACTCTTATCGGATCTTTTTTGAATTTTTTCAGGTAAAATTTTATTCATCGAATGCCTTATTAACCCTCTTTTCCAACCATTCATTTGAAAATATTCAATGGGCATTTTCATTAAAAAATCAATCAGACGGATATCTGCAAAAGGGAAATTTTCTTCAACGGCAAAATGTGCGTGAAGAATATTCATTTCTTCAAAATTAGAAACACAACAATCTATTGCCAGTTTTATATTGGCATGAATTGATAAGGTAGACCCCTCTTTTGCTAATTTTTTTTTATATATAGCATCTAAATTATGTTTTCTGATAAATGATTCATTAAATCTTGAATCAGATTGAGTATTAGAATTATTTTTTTTAGTTAATCGGTATATATATATTAAAAATTGAGGTATTATTGGGGTTGTGATTTCTTTTATTAGGTTTAAATAACTTGAGCCAACCTTAAGCCTTTTCTTTATTAAATTTACGGCTTTTAAAATCTTCCCTTCGTTTATGAGTTGAGGAATTAAGTTATTAGCTTTTTGGGAAACGGCCATATCTCCCATGAAACCAGATAAAATTAATCTAACATTATTTTGTTTTTTTAAATCATTTACTAAAGCATTATCCATATCATAAAATGGATTTACTGGAAAAAAAGTCTTACATAAATTATCATTTAATGATTTAAAAAAATTATTTTCAAGAATTGTAACAAATGTACTTTCAATATTTTTTTCTTGCTTTAATACTTCATTTATGAATTGTTTTTCATCTTCTTCGATACCCTTCCAATTATTAGTAAGCGTCGACGAAGCTGTGTAAAGTAATTTTTCTTCTTTAGATAATTTTTTAGCAGCAATACAAGCAATGGATGAAGAATCTAAACCACCACTTAGAGTTGCTCCGATATTATATCTGGTTCTCATACGACATTCCACAGATTGAACTATCAATTCTTTAAATTTCTCTGCATATGCGTTATCGTTTGATAACTCAATTGCCTGATTACGTTTCAATACCCAATATTGTTCAACTTGTAACGTGTTTAAAGTAACCAAGCCAAAATGAGCCGGCATCAATCTTTTCACATTCATAAATAGCGTATCGGTCGGATTATGCAAATCCTGAATGCGATACATCCAATCCCCAAACTTACTCTCATTCAACTCCACAGGTAACTCCCTTAATTCCACTATCGTTTTCAATTCAGAGGCGAAAATAAATTTATCCTCCGTTTTGAGGTAAAAAAAAGGTTTAATACCAATATGGTCTCGGGCGCAAAAAAGGGTTTTTTCGACTTTATCCCAGATTGTAAAAGCAAAATCGCCAATAAGATGTTTGACACAATCTTTTCCCCACTTTTCGTAGGCTTTGACTATATACGTTGTATCCGGCGTAAAAGGTCGTGCTTCTTCTAATACATTCAGAGGGACATCTAATTCGTCTCTATTATCAATCCGAGCATCAGCAGTAATGACCCACTGTTTGTATTCTAAAGGGAGCTTTTCGTATTCCGATTCCGGGGTTATTTCTAATTTTAAATGCCCTAATCCGACATGCCCATCAATCCATTGGGCTTTGCCGTCTACACCTCGATGAATCAGTAACTCTTCCATCTTATTCATTTGAGAAGGGTCAACTGGATTGTTTTTTAGATTAATTATACCATAAATGCCACTCATACGCCCACCTTTATTTCGGATTCAATCCAGTCAATTAATTCATCTAATAAAAACACTTTACGCGGTCTTTCAATTTGTTTTACCTCTATTTGTTTAGCTAATTGCGTACAAAATTGAAAGTGCGCTTTTTCTAAATTCAGGGTTGGAATAAAAAAATTGCGATAAGTATTGGACAAAAGCAATTTTAATTTATCAAATCCTTGCACTGCCAGGCATTGAATCTCTTCTGAATCGGAAGGTTTCAATTCAAAGACATGCGACACTCTTACCGGCATACTATGATAAATATCTTTTGCGGAGAGTCTGAATTTTTGCCAACTATCGCTCACTGTTTTTAACTCTGCTTTGTCATAACCTAATTTTTCTACCGAATTATCCCATAATTTTAATTGTGGGTAAGCAGGGTGAACAATAGCCCTCCCCTTAGTATCGAAAGTAATAACACATACATCATCGGCTAATAGGCTATACCCTTTTTCTATAAGTCGAGCGGCGGTTGTGGATTTGCCCGCGCCTGAATCGCCGGTGAAAATAATACAACTGTCGCCGATTTTGATGGCACTGCCGTGTATCGCAAATCCACCGTTGAGCATAACAATGTAGGCAAAACACGTACCCAATAGATAAAGGGCAATATCGGCATCTGAAACACCCAATATTCTATCAATTACAATCGTTTTTTTATCTTTTATCCAATATTTGCCGATATTATCAATCTTTAAAAGAACATCACTACTATTGATTTGGTATTGCATTGTCCCACCGAAAAAATCACCACTGCCTGAAATGTTCTCCAAATTGTCGGGTACTCTATCTTCTTTTATTATAATGTCTGCTTGGTCATCTCCTGTTCCCACTAACTCTGGGATGGCAAATGGGGCTTTTATGGTAACGTTATAGACTTTATAATAATACATATATGCAAGTAAACTAAATTTATTCTAATTGGAAACTCTTTTATAACAAGTTGTAGGGTTTTGATAATGGTTGGTCAAAATCTAAGTTTACTTTAGATTGAAGCGCCGCAAAGATACTAAATTACTATACATGTTTTTTACCCTGTTAAAGTAATTTTGTTTAATTTGGGGTGTAGTGCTTCGCACTTTTTTTTGTAGCCACGAATTTGTTGATAGTGCGAAGCACTACAAAATATAAATTAGTGGTCTATACCAAACCCTATCGCATAATCACAATCTTCCCAAAATCCTTTTTAAAATATACGTCTAAATTACTGTCAGAGTTTTCGTACCGCT
Source organism: Saprospiraceae bacterium (assembly GCA_031424115.1). GTDB lineage: Bacteria > Bacteroidota > Bacteroidia > Chitinophagales > Saprospiraceae > JAAFJT01. The sequence continues at coordinate 5,083 of JANPGW010000071.1, forward strand.
CAATTTTCTGCTTATTGCGGTCTTTAGTAATCACCCTGTACAAATAAACACCGTTGGCTAAAGGGCTGCCAAAATCATCTTTACCATCCCACGCATAATCGGTCAGATGAGTGCCTATGCGAAGAGTGCCTAACTCGTTTTGAGTGATTTCGCGCACAACTTTACCCGATACGGTCATTATTTGAATCGTCATATACTGAGGGGGGGTATCTCCGGTCAGCGTATAAGCAAATCGGGTCGAGGTTGAGAACGGGTTGGGGTAGGGCAGTATATGAGAAATGGATTGTTTGGTAATCACCTTGAACTGAACACTGTAATTCACATTTCCGGATTGGTTACCCGAAGCATCGCGGGCACTGACTACAAGCCGATAAGAACCATCTTTCAGAAAATCGGGATTGAACTCAATCACTGCTTTATTATCTCCTTGATTGTTGATAGTCGCCGGAGTGAACCGCACGGAGGGGTCACTAAAAGAGATATTTCGGACGATTCCCAGAGGCAATAAAGGTTCTATGGATAGCTTGAACAAAGCAGTATCGCTCAACGCCAAAAATTTATTATCGTCCCGCAATTGTATCGCAATTTTAGGTCGGCTGGAGACTATATCATTGTTCAAAATCCGAATCCCGTCAAAAGTAACGTCTAACAAAGGATTGGTTTTGTCTTGCTGAATAGCGAATTCGGTCTGCAAATAGTTATTAGCAGTAAAAGATTCCGGTTGTGCCTGTTTAGGGTTGATTTCAAAAAATACTTGTTGTTTTCCGCTGAGTGATTTGGTATCATAATCAAAGGGCGCAACAGTGTTACTACCCGGTGGCATGGGCTGTATTTTTTTGTGCAAAACTACTTCTTGGTTTTGGTCATTTTTAAGTGTCAACGCTATTGCCACACTATCCGCATCGTAATCGCTTAGGTTTTCAACGCCGACGCTCAACGCAAATTTGTCGCCTTGCTGGATAGTATCGGTATGTTTGTTGTAATGCCCATTGGGGTTCACCGCTAAATCGGGAAAGCCTTGATAATAAATTCGCCAGGAATTTAACTGCGGCGGGGTTTGTTGCCGAATATCTCTTGACTTGTAACGTAAACGGATTGAAGGTATTTTAGTAGCATCAATACTTGAAATATCGGTAATAGGTTGTATGATATTTTTAAATAAAACGGTATCATTTCCGATATTTGTCTTTCCAATTAGATCGACACTAAGAGAGTCTTCAGTTAATGAGTTATAATTAAGATGAAAAGAATCCCATTTTTTTACAAAAGATATAGATTTAGATTCCATTACTCCATTGTCCCATTTTCTGGGGATATTGATTGTTTCATTTATCCCCTCTGGGTAAGAGTCTTGTAATTTTTCTTTAATTACATTTTTTCCATTTTTCTTGAAAATAATAAAATAATGTACTGAATCTTTTTTAAATATATTTCTAAAAATTTGAGCTCCCTGTTTTTCTAAAACTTGAAATATGTTTTTTCCAAAATCAATTGAGTCTTTTGCCCAAATATCTACTTTGTGATGAGAGTTGCCATCTTTTGTACTTAGGTAAAACATCACATAGGCATTATCAGGAATAACTTCTTCCAGAAATTGAATAGCTCCTTGCCGACCAGTAACGGCATTATTTAAGTTAGGATCAAAGGCAAACGCAACATTATTGTTGTTAGTAATTGGAGAATCTATGCCATACTTGTATCTAGCACGTGTCCAAGAATCTCCATCACTCCGAGTTTTATCAAAATCAAAAACTGTAATCAGAAAACAAGACTCTAATCCTAAATATGTTGCCGCATTTGCCGTTCGAGTTTGCGAATTAAATAAAATTGTTGGATAGCGTATTGGATCCCTTAAATCCCCTCTAAGAGCTAATACTAAATTATCATTTACATATTCAAACATTCTAGTGCGTTCATTTAAAAACATGTTCGTTATGTTGTTCCCCAAAAACTGAAAATAATGCCCTTGTGCCCAACCGCTTTTGCCTGTGATATAGGTAAATGAGCTATTTTGCCAATTGTGCGTACCCGTAGGGGACTCAACGGCAGCCCGCCAATAATAGACCACGCTGTCTTGCCACGCCATAGTCGGTTGCCATTTGAGCACGCCGCCTTTTTGATTGAGGGTGGTTTGTTGTTTCAGTGGGCTGTTGAATAATTGGGTGGTGTCTATTTCAAAAAGATAGTTTTGGGCTTGTGCCAATGGATTGGAAGTAGAAGCTTTTAAGACAATCGGTGACTTGCCGACGATGCTAAAATTAGCAGGGTAGGCTGGGAGGACATTGTTCGCCAAGACTAAAAACTCAAACCCTTTTTTGCCGGTTGGGTCAACAAGATCGTTGTTAAATTCTCCGGCGGGAGCGGGTATTTCAAACACCTTATTATCGGCATCTATGGTGATGTGTAAACGATTGACGCCAATCGCTGACTTTTGGACAAGCGGCACTCTAATATCCAAACTGCTTCTATACTGAGGGGTAGTCACTTGGGCTGAAATCAAGTCAGATATCGAGCCATCGGGCAGTTGTTGTTTGAAAGCAATTTTTATCGTGTCTTTTATGGTTGTACCGATGTTCACTAAGTCAAATGACACATTGATACTGTCTGACTGTGCCGTTACCAAAGCCGGATTTATTTTCACGGTGGCGGCATCTATGATAAAATCCGGTCCCGGTGCAGTGCCTATTTTAATAGCCGGATCGCCATTTATTGTAAAAGCCTGAACAATAGCCCGCACATCTAAAGTGAGATTATCACCCGTTTTTTCAATGGCTTTTTGGACAATACTACCCAACTCTAAGCCATAGCCCGTATTGGCGATTAAATCATAAAAATTGTTACCGAAGTTGGATAAAGACGACAGGTAAGAGGTACCGGAAGTGCCCACAAAAGCAGACATACCTTTGTTCGGATAAAATATAAAGTTTTCGCTGACTCCCACACTCGATTGGTGCACATTGCCGGCAGAACAGCCTAAGGCGATAAAAACGGGTGTTTTGGCTTTGTTATTCAATAGATTGGGATTATTGACGTCAAATTCTAAAACACTCGTGGCAGAATGTCCGAAAAATGTAATCAATGACAAGCCCTTATTGATGCGGTCAAATATTTTATCGTTTTGAGATACTTCAACGGGGTCAACGCTATTTTTATAAAAAGTTGAGACCGATGCACCAAATTTACCACCCGATAATGTCGCCTCAAAACTTTTCAATTGCTGCTTAATGGGCACGCCGACAGAACCGCCGCCGCTGAGATGTAATATGTTTTTGAAAAAATCGCGGTCTTGGATAGTTTGGGGCGCATTTTTTTGGGCAGATTCCAAATCCTTTATTTTGTCAAGATAAACTCTCACATCCGTTGGGGAGGATGCCGCAATGCGCCCGATGGGAATAACCGGTTTATCGGAAGTATTAGACGACACCATCAATATATCTGACCCCGGGTAACCCCAAGTCGGTATATCATACGTGGTAATCTGAGCATTGAGTTGCGCGGCAGAACGGATAGTATTAAACTCTCGAGCCTTACCCATCAGGACAATAAATTTCGGATTTGTCCAATTTTTTTTGATAAAATGCGTAAAGTCCCTAATCGCCATCGGGTGGCGTTGTATGCCGTACGCAAAATGATCGTATAAGTCTTTGATGTTGACCACAAGCGTTTTAAAAGAACCACCGGCTATCGATTGTCTGTATTGCGCATATTCATTGGCGATACCGTCGTTGATGAATTTATCCGAAGCGATGATAATATAGTCGGCATTGTCGTTTTTAAAATTCTTAAAATCCACTTTATTCAGAGCATTTATTGTTTTGATACCGCTAACAGCGTTGACGAGGACAAATCGTCTGACTTGTGTCGAGGGCGGAATAACCGCTTTGACTTTGGCAGTTTGAAGAGTTGTCACTATGCGTATGTTGTTGGTGATATCATATAAAATAGGCGCGACACCACCGGTGTTAAAATTGTCGATTTCTAAATATTTGGCGGTATCAGATGCGGCTATATTAAATTCAAAATAGGTTGTATTGCTAAAATTGAATAGCCGAGCGTACGTCAACTCCACTACACCAACAGCAACTCTATCCGTATTGCTGAACTTTCCGGATAGCGCAATATCCATCGTCGGCTTCATTTGGCTGGCATTCAGCGGGATATTTTTTTCGGTGAGCGTAAATGAACTGATTGTATCACTGCTGAGAGGGGTAGAATTGAGCGATAAAACGCCAATATGGTATTGCTGATTGGCCCATTGAATGTTCAAGGCACCCCCCTCAGTATTCACCCTGAAAAGTGGCGTGATAGACAATTTAAAATCTGTTGCCCAAGCGGAACCGTAACCCTCGCCCTGCGAAAAATCTGAGATATAAATATCGCCATATCGCTGTTGAATATCTTGTTGACTGAAAGTACGACGGTCTTTGTACCAAAACCAGGCTTCTTTTATGGGGGCATTGGTGAGATTATTCGGTTTATTGTCTATTCTTTTCCCGTTTCCGGCATCATTCACCCACGTTAAAAAATAGCTCATGGTATCGTTGATAATACTGAAATCGGGATTCAAAATGCCTTGTGTATTGCCCCGAAACATATATTTATCGAGGTCTGATTTATGCTTTGTGCCATAGAATTCAATAAAATCTGACGCTGTGAACTCGGTAGGCGAGGAGGTATAAATCGGCACTTCTTGCCCCATTTTATACAACCGAAATTGACTGCCTTTCACTATACTGAGGGGTACGCCTGAAGTGCTCAAAACGGAGGATGAGATGCGATAGATGCCATCGGCGTTGATATTAAGCCTTAAATATGTCTGGCTATAATTGAGCCACTCGTTGCCATACAACGTATCTGTGCCGTTAATGATTTGTGTAGAAGCATTTTGGGCAAGAGTGAAAAATATAACACCTATGAAGATAATTTTTTTGAATAACATGTAAAACAGCTTTGTTTTTATAAAATAGAGGGTATATTTCAATAACCTTCTTAGGGTTTTGAAACCCTACGAAGGTTGTTGAAATATTATGACCCATTCAAACAGCGGTAACACTTATATATAATGCGAATATTGGGCATTTTAATCCATTATTCGCATATATATACAAATATCATACTTTTTTTACAGTTTTTAATAATATATATATCATTCAACTTTAAATACGTTAACTTTAACACAATTGATATTTTAATAACCTTTTACGAAGGGGCAGAACACGAAAAGAGTCAACATAAACGTCTCAGTTTATGTTGACTCTGTATTGTGAGCAGTAGCGTATTAAAACCATCGGTTTTGTACATTAAAACGCCAAACCCAACAATGCCATCAAGGGCTTGTTTTTCTGTTTTTATTAAATGTTTCGGGAGCGTCCATCAATAGGAGGCAAACAAGAAGAAATCCGTAAAGCATTACATCTGGAGATAGTAGGGTACTCATGTGTGTGATTTTTGGTATTTGTTAACAAATGGGTGAAAACTATGGGTTACAGGTGCAAATGTATTCCCTAACATTGAAAGATGCAATTATCAATATGATTATTATTGAAATATTTGTGACAAGGCATTATAATACTTTTAGCCGCCCCATCAATTCCCCTTTATTGGCTCGACTAATGGGGATAACCGTTTTATCAATAACCAGCGAGTTCTCTTCGATGTCTTTGATTTTATCCAAATTAACAATGAATGAGCGGTGGATTTTTAGGAATCGAGCATCGTTTAGCTTTTCATCTATACTTTTTAATGTGCCGTGGATGATGTATTGTCCTTTTGTTGTTTTTACGCGGACATAATCGCCGACATTTTCAAAAAATAGGACTTCATCGCAAGAGACGCGAATGAAACGCCCGTCTTCCCGCACATATAAGTCATTGGTTTGAGTTTGGTAAGATTGGCGTTTTTTGGCTGTTTCGTAAGCTTTTGTAACGGCTTGTTCAAACCGTTGGGCAGTAACCGGTTTTTTGATATAGTCAATGGCTTGAAACTCAAAAGCATCAAAAGCATATTCTGTTTTGGATGTGGTGAAAATAATCATGGGCAAAATAGGCAGCCGATTGAGCAATTCAATGCCACTCAATTCGGGCATTTCAATATCTAAAAACAGCAAATCAACGGCTTCTTTTTCCATAAAACCCAAAGCGTCATTGCCGTTTTCAAAAGTACCGATCAAGTGGAGGTGTTCGTTTTTCTCGCATAACCTTTCAATGGATTTACGCGCCATGATGTCATCATCTACGACTATACATTTGAGTAGCATTTATTTGTTATTTTCAGTTTTCTCATTAGTTTCTTACCAAAAAAGAAGCCATTTTTTCAAAATCGGCTTTTATAATATCAACAGCTTGCGGCAATTGTGCATTCAATTGTTCTAAAAGTATATTGAGTGAATCGTTAAGGGGGTCATTTTTTACAATAGTTTCAATCTCTAAAACAAGGGCTTCAAGGTCGGTCAAACCCACCATACTGAAAGTTGGTTTCACTTTATGGGCTAAACGACGGAGCATTTCCCAATCCGATGTTTGTCGGTATTCTTGAAATTTAGGCAAATCGGGGACAATGACTTTCAAAAAAGTATTAAACATTTCACCCGCATAGCTATAATCATCGCCATATAAAGCGGATAGCATTTCTGTATTTAAACGGGGGTTGTAGGCAAAATCAGTCTCCAATACGGGCGTTACAATACCGCTATCGTTACAGGTCTGCATTGCCTCATTTTTACTCAAATACAAGGTCAGTTTTTCATACAATTGCAAGGGGTTAAAAGGTTTTGACACATAATCATTCATCCCGATAGTGAAAGCTTTGTCCTTTTGCGTCAGCATAGCCGATGCCGTAAGGGCGATAATGGGCGTCTGCCGATTCATATTCGCCGTGTTTCGGATATTGATAGTGGCTTCATAGCCATCCATTTCAGGCATTTGAATATCCATCAAAATCAAATCAAACAGTTCATGATGCGCCATTTCGACTCCTTCGCGCCCGTTATGCGCTATTGCGTAGTCAATTTTCCATTTTTCAAGAAGCGTACAGATATAGCGACGGTTCATATAATTGTCTTCTACAATCAATACTTTTGTATTGGCGGCGTCGAAGTCTATTTTTTTCAACAAAGGCAGTTCTTCACTTTCTGATTTTTTGCCGGAATCTTTATAAGGTATGCTAAAAGTGAAAGTGGTTCCTTTATCCAGTACACTTTTTACAGAAATTGTTCCATTTTGTAGCTCCACCAATTGTTTTACAATGGCTAAACCCAAACCCGTACCCCCAAATTTGCGCATAATATCGCCATTCACTTGTCGGAAAGACTGAAAAATCAAGCCCTGCTTGTCCTTCGGAATGCCGATGCCGGTATCTGATATTTTGAATTCTAACCACAAAAAGCCTTTCTGTTTTTTTTGGATCCTGACGGATACGGTAATAGAACCTTGAAGGGTAAACTTTTCAGCATTCCCGATGAGGTTGGTTAAAATTTGATTCAACAGTAAATCATCACCGACTATTAAATTCTCAATACGTGGGTCAATATTGACAGAGATACTGAGGGGTCGTTCTTCAAGCCTTAACTGAGAAGATTTAACCAATGACCGCACCAAACCAACTAAATCAAATACTTTTTGTTGTACTTCGAGGTTACCGGAACGTACTTTTGAGAGGTCTAAAACGTCTGAAATCAACGCTTGCAACATCTCTGCCGAATTTTTCAGAATCGCTAAAAACTCTTTTTGTTGCTCGGTGGGTTGCGTATCGTAGAGCAAATGAGACATACCGATAATGGCATTCAGTGGTGTCCGTATCTCATGGCTCATGTTTGCCAAAAATTGTTTCTCAGCTTCTTGTGCCGCTTCCGCTCGGCGGCGGGCTTCTTCGAGGGCTATTTGTAGTTTTTTGGAATAGGTAATGTCATAGTGAATCCCAATTGAACCGATGACAGTGCCATCAAGGTCAAAAATAGGCGCTCCCGAAATCAGTGCCCAAATGCGTTCACCTCCTTTGACTAACATTTGACATTCATACACACTGGCTTTGCCATTCGCTCGGTCGCTGGATTGTTGCTCTAAAATGGGCTGAAATTCTTTCGGTAAAAAAACCGAAGCGGCAGATTTGCCGATAATTTCATGTTCTTCATATCCTACCATTTCACAAAAGCGCGGATATGCCCGGACTATACCCCCCTCAGTATCCACCTCCAACAACCCCAGTTCCATGTTCTCGATGATACCTCGATATTTTTCTTCACTGCGAAGCAATTTTTCCCGTGAACGGCGTTCGTCCGTGACATCTCTAAACTGCCACAAGTGTCCTTTATACTTTTTGTCGATGATAACCGGTATATAATCCCGTTCAAGGATTAAACCACCTTTTAGGCGCAATTCTTCCCCGATAACCGTTTTTCTCTTGGATAGAATTTGATCTACTTTATTCAAAAAACCAATGGGGTCTTCGATAAAAGAGCCGGCTTGATTCATCAAATTATGTTCAGTTGTGCCTTTGAGTGATTCAGGTGTTTTATGGATGCCAAATAAATCACAGAATATTTGATTGGTAAGCACAACTTTAAAGTTTTCATCCTGAATCAAAATGCCGGCGTGCAGGTTGCTTATTAAGGCAGCAAAACGACTTTGGCTTATTTCCAAATCGTGCGTGCGTTCCGATATAATGATTTCGAGCACTTCGTTGAGGGTACGCAGTTCGATATTGGCATTGAATAATTCCAATGCTTTTTGCTCCAAAATAACTTCGGCTTGCTTACGGGCTTGGCGTTCCCGTTCTATTCGGCGGTTGAGAATCTCGATTTCGTTCATATCGTCACCAAAAATCGAACTTTTGTTCCTTCAGAATTCAAAATAGTTTTTTCAACGGTTGCTTTTTGTCCATAATGGTCTAAAGATGATTCTATCAGCCCTTGGGCAAAGTCTGCCATTTTACGCTGAGAGGTATATATCATCTCCAACTGATGCTCATTCAATTGATGGGTATCAAAATGGGGCAATTCAGCATCCGGATATAGCTTTTGAACTTCGACATGAATATAGTGGTCAATGGATTCAAAGAGTTGAAACGCATTATCAACCCGTTCAATGAAATGAGGATAGGATTTCAGCAAAACACTAAAGAAATGTTTGCCATAAAGGTGCAGAAGTTGCCCGCTTGGGATGTTGGTATTGTGGCTCAAACGACCCAATAGTTTCACCATTTCGGCAAAAGGATAAGTGCCAACAGCCGTGTATGCGCCGCCGGAAGGCAGCTCACTTTCTACAATAATGCGGTCAACCATCTCGTAGCCGAACTTATCTTCGACCAGGTCTAAAAACTCCGTAAAAACAACTCCTTTCATGTTTATTCATTTGAAATTATGATTCAATTCAATACAGAAATAAAAGGATTCTACGAGAGAGTTGTACTAATGTTTTTATTTAAAATTAAAAATCGCTTTTTGAAACGTTAAAAAAGAGGTCCATTCACCTTTTATTAAAAAAACGAGGCTTTTGAGAGGAAAAGTGATACTAAAAAAATAACTCAGAAATAAGCCCAAACGCCAGCCTTTAATATTTCGGCGCATAAAAAGAAGTCTGTTGCGCGTCAGATAATACAGTTTTAAGGTACTCAATTTGCCCACCGAAGCACTTTCCTTGTGGTAAATCAAACCCTGTGGCTCATACCAAAGTTCGTAACCGGCTTCTTTGATCTGATGACACCAATCTAATTCTTCATAGTATAAAAAATAGTTTTCAGGCATCAAACCGACTTCCTCAAGGGTTTCTTTTTTGAGCATCATCGCTGCTCCGTGCGCATAAGGTGTAAGTGATGCCGTATCATATTGTCCGCAATCTTTTTCATTTTTACCAATGGTTTCATTTCTGCCTATTAAAGGGTTTATTTCCGTAAAACCAGCGTATTGAATCATATCGGGCGTGTGGTGATAGCGAATTTTGGGGCTGACCACCCCGATTGAATCATCCGAGTCGAATCGTTTTAACAGTGCCTCCACTAAACCGTCTGTCCATTCGGTATCGTTATTGACTAAAAAAATAAAATCCCCTTTTGCTGCTTTGATGCCGAGATTGTTGCCACCCGCAAACCCTAAATTATCTTGGCTAATGAGCACTTTTACTGAGGGGTAGTGTTTTTGAAAAGTGGTAGTACAATCCTGTTCAGAACCATTATCCACTACGATGACTTCGAGGTTTTTATATGCGTTTTTATGGATAGAATCCAATAATGCACAGGTTATTGCTGCTTGACGATAGTTAACGGTTATGACGGAAACCAAAGGTTGTTTCATTAAAATCGCTGTTTGAGGATGAATTTATAAGCCGGTAAAATCTGATTGAAAATAGCCTGAAAACGAATGGGGAAATGTCGTATCAAAACCAGTTGTCCTATGATAATTGTGATAATCACCGACAAGGCGGATGCCCAAGCGGCTCCTTCCGTACCCCCAAGAATTTGTGGCTGAATTAATAACACATTAAAAAAAAGTGTCACAAACATACTGATTATCAACATTTTGAAGTTCCAATCCGGTTTACCGATAGCATCTAAAAGAATGCCGAATACGCGCCCGAAAGGTTTGAGCACACTGGCTATCAACATTATTTGCAACAAGGGTGCAGCTTCCTGATAAGCATTGCCTGCCAAAAGCACAACCAATATTTTAGCCCCGAAAAATGCCCCTAATGTCAGAGGTAAAGTGAGTGCCAAAAGAGAAGCGACCGTTTTTTCATACATTTTAAAAACCTCTTCAGTTATTTGTCCATTATTATTCGAGTTTGCAGTGACCTGAGAGGCCATTTTAGGCAAAAGCGCAAGACCCAATTGATTCAAAGGGAAATCAAGATAGGTGATAATGCGCGTTGCCACATTGTAAACTGCCAATGAGGCAGGCGACACAAAACTTCCCAAAATCAATATATCTGCCCGTTGAAAAACCATTGACGCCAAATTGGTTCCCATACCATAACGACCGAAACCCAACAACCGTTTTACCCATTCTATATGAAACGAACCAAAGCTAAAATGTCGAATTTTGATTGTGAATACTATAAAAAGAGTCAATATTGAGGCAACCATTTGGCAATAAAGCAAGGAAAAAACGGTCAAATTTTGGGTGAATAATTTAATAAACACCGTAAAAACCAAGAAAAGCCCGCCGAAAATGGAAGCTGAAATGGTGGCGGTCAAAAAATCCTGTTCTGCCATTTTCAAACCATCAAATAGCCTTAAAATAGCATTGATAACAGATAAAAAAAGATAACCTGACAATAAATAAGGTAAATCAGGCATGTTGAATACCTCCCTCAGTATAAACGATAAAATCAGCAACAACGCAGCCCCCAAAATACTTGCCCCCACACTCAAAACCAACGCAGCAGTAGCAATTTGTGGTTTTTCCGCCGCATATTGCGTTCCGAAACGTACGAGTGCATTTTGAATCAAGCCCAATCGAGCCATCTCCACGAAGGATGTCAACGTCAAAAACATAGCCCACGTGCCGAGCGATTCTACTGTTAGCCACCGAGCAATGAGTAAAAAGTGCAGTATGGCAAATCCTTGTTGCGCTCCTCCAGCAATGAGAGATTGACTTCCCGTTCGAAAAAAATCAGGCTTTTTCATTGGTATAATTTTGAAAAAATGGGGATGGAAAACGGTTGAGCGGCTATTGTATTTTCTTTTTTAGGTGTTTCAAAATCCAGAACTACTTGGCGATATACTTTTTCCGTTTGTTTGGCAATGATAGACCAATCGTATTTTAGGGCAACTAATTGCCGACCATTTTCACCCATTTTCACCATTGTCTCAGTATCCGAAAAAAGGTGATTGATGGTTTCTGCTATATGTTTGGGATTATAAGGATTGCATAAAAGACCATTGTACCCTTGTTTTACAACCTCTTTTATGCCCTTAATATTGGAAGCAATAACCGGCTTGCCACAAGCATTGGCTTCGAGCAGCACGATGCCTTGCGTTTCATGAAAAGAAGGTAAAATAAGAGCATCGCATTGAGCCACCCATTCCAAAACTGTTTCATTGGGCAGTGCGCCCAGGAGTTTCACTCGTTCGCTTCCCCCTGACCCCAAGAACTCGGGAGAATGATACCCCTCAGTATTCAGCTCTTTTTCAAGATTTTGACGCTCGCTGCCGTCGCCTATCATCACCAATTGAATATCGCGCTGCACGAATTTCATGGCTTCAAGGAGGTTGAAAATACCCTTTATTCCGTCTAATCTGCCCACGAACAACAGTGTTTTACCCCGTTTACTCGAGCTGGCGGGTGTAGTGAGGTTGTGCGATTGAATAGTAACGCCGTTGGGTAAAATAGCAATTTGAGGGTTTAATTCAGGTACAAATTCCATGATTTCGTCCTGCATTTCACGACTCACGGCTATAATGGCATGGCTATTTTTAAGCGCATTTTTTTCAAAATAACTGACCCAACGTTCATGCACATATTTTTGAACCCCGCTTTTATGGGCTTTTTTATTTTCAACTGAAATTAACCCATGAAAAGTGGTGATAATAGGTACTGAATTATGGCTTTGAGGAAAGGTGAACCCACTCCGCCCTTGCAAATGAATAAGATCAAATCCCTCTTTTTCATTCTCCAATGGGAGGGTTACGTTTTGGGATAACCATCGTTTAATAGCGATATTAAAAGACAATTCTTCTAAAAACCACGGCCAAATAGGTTGACGACGCATCGGTAAATAAGGTATTTCGATGATGTGGCGTCCATCCATATCATATCGTTTTTCTCCTTTGCGCCAACTGCCCGCAGTCAGTATCGTGACATCGTGACCTAATCGCGACATATATTCAGACAGTTTCCAAACGTGGGTTTGAATACCGCCTTGAAAACTGTGCGGCAGAGATTTACA
>JANPGW010000072.1:0-2637 GCA_031424115.1 Saprospiraceae bacterium
GATTTTTTAGCGCTGGGTGTAATTTTAGGTGACGGTGCGAACTTTTTAAAATAAAACTCTAAAAGGATAGTAGGGCTTTCTTATAAAAAATAACGGGCACATAAAAAGGGGCATCGCCCATGTGCATCAACACAAGAAAGGTATATATAAAAAAAACTGTTTAGTTAAATTGCCAGCAAAGCTGTTATTTGCACTAAACAGTTAAGAAATGATAAATATCCAACAAATATCGAAAGAATTAATTAAACTACCAATTGAATCGCTGGGCAATCAAAGTGGTTTTATTAAAAGAGAACAAAAATTAAAAGCATTTGAATTCGTTTTGTCTTTTTTTGAAAGTTTCAGTGAAGAAGGCCTGTGTAAAACAAGTACATGGGTACAAAAGATAAGTCAATACATCGGTATTCCATTGACCAAACAAGGATTCTGTAAACGAATGGGTTGGTTGTGTGTTGGATTTTGCGAACGTTTATTAAGTTGTGCTATTGGTAATAGTCTGAATCGAGTGGAAAATTGGCAAAATGAAGCGTGTTGGTTAAAAAGCTTTACAAGAGTTTTTATAGAGGATAGTACCGCGATAAAATTGCCGAAGGCATTATACTCCATATATGGAGGCGGTTCAAATGAGACATCGACGTATGCTATAGCTCGAGTGCAGTTACGGATGGAATTACAGACAGAAAAGATACATAATATCAGTATTAGACATTATGCAGAAAATGATAATGTATTTGCCTCTGATATTTTATCCGTGGTGCAACAAGGTGATTTAATTATTCGAGATTTAGGTTATTTTGTATTTGATATATTTGAAAAGATTCAAAGCAAGGGGGCTTTTTTTATCAGCCGTTGGCAACCAAGAGTTCAATTACGCCATCCACAGACGGGTAAAGTGATAGATTTGGGTAAAATATTATCCCAAGCAGAACGAATGGGGGTTAATTTAATCGAACAAAATGTGCTTTTAGGGCTCAAAACAGCTTTTCAAGTACGCTTTATTGCCATAAAAGTTCCCCAAGAGGTGGAGCAAAAAAGGCGGCAAGCGGCCTTAGATAGAGAAAAAAGAAAAGGGATTAAATATCAAGATGACTATTTTGAACATTTGGGTTGGTGTATTTATATCACTAATATTCCCATTGAAAAATGTGCCCTTTTAAACATTTGGGCTATTTATCGGCTCCGGTGGCGGATTGAAATCATTTTTAAAACTTGGAAGTCGCATCTGAAAATTTTAGAAACAGTCAAAGACTATCAATATCTCAACCCTTGTCAAATTATTATTCGTTTATATTTAATCATGACTTGGATTGTCTTATGTCTTGTTCCAGCTTATAATTTCTTTGCTGCTAAAATCTACCAAGCTGAAAAAAGATATTTAAGTCTTGCTAAATTCGCTGACTATTATCGAAATCATTTTATATCATTACTGGATGAGCTAAATTGGCACGAGCATATACCTTTCGTCTCTTGTTTTTGCCAATATGATAAAAGAAAAAAATATCGAAATTATTTCGAAAATCTATATATCATAAATTTGTGTTGATGCACATGGGCGATAGCCTCAAAAACGAGGCGAATTGTTTGGCATTTTGGAATTTTTTCATTCCGTCCAGCCCTATTTCGCTCATGAGAGTAAGTAGGGTGGAGAAACTGAAACCTTCTATTGCCAAAAGATCTACACCTTCAAAATATTGATAACCTATCAAGTTGAGGTCTAGGTTTTTAGGAGTATTTTTGTTGATTTTTTTATATGGTTTTTTGTCGATAAAATGCTGTTTTTTATCATCCGAACCATCGATAACTTGGCGTAGTATTTTCTCAATTTCTACATCACATTGAGTGATTTTTGATTGATAAACAAGGTACATCTCTAGCTCTTGATTGAGGGCGAAAAGATAATCTTTTCTGCCATTAGTTTGTAGTGCCTTGGCAATTTCTGCTTCCGATTTTTTGCAATTTCCGTGTCTGAGTTCTGCCAGTTTTTCAGGGCTGGTTTCACCTTTGCAGATGGTTTCGACGATGGCAAGACCCGTGAGTCCACAAATATCATCGACTACAACATCAAGCCTGAGATTGAGCAAACGAAGGTATTTTTGCATTTTTCTCGCCACATCTGCCGCATTGTCGATGAGGCCTGTTCGATGCCGACAGTAGGTGCGTATCTGCTCGGTGACTTCATCGGGCAGGAAACTGCCCGTCAGCAAACCCAAACTATGCAGTCGCTGGATCCAAGCACAATCTTGAATGTCAGTTTTACGGCCTTTGATGTTCTTTGTAAATTTGCCATTGCACAGAATTACATCAAAGCCTTCTGCCTGAAGATGAGCATACAGTGCCTGCCAATACGTCCCTGTGCTTTCCGTGGCTACGGTTTTAATTTCATTTTCTTTCAGCCAAGCGGAGATTTCTCTATGATTTTCATTGTAAACGCCGAATTCTTTGATTTCGGCATCAGATTGACCTACCGAAACCCAGTGAGAACGACTCCCAATGTCAATTCCCGCAGCATCGGGATTGACGATTTCCATTGCGATTGTTTTCTTTCTTACTTTCATTTTTGAAAAAATTTAAATTGTAAAAAAGCTCTAAGGAGATGTTCTTTTGGAATATAATTATTCTGATCGGGGTCATCGACGA
>JANPGW010000073.1:0-30254 GCA_031424115.1 Saprospiraceae bacterium
CCGACAATTTTTTCGCCGAATGGGGATGCCGAAAATGACTTTTTCACCATTTTTTCTGACGGGACAGTTGAACGCATTAAAATTTTAGAAATTTATGACCGTTGGGGTGAAAAAGTATTTGTGAATCGAAATTTTTTACCAAATGTCGACAATGAGGGCTGGGATGGCACTTTTAATGGTAAAAATGCGGAATCGGGCGTGTACATCTATTACTTCACCGTTATTTATAAAGATGGGAAAGAAGCCACTATGCAAGGGGAATTGTCACTTATAAGATAATTTTTTTGTAAGTGTTCCCCTCATATGTGTTGAATACAAATTCATCATTTCTCATTCATCATTTCCACATACAGTTTCTCCCATTGCGCGCTAATGCGTTCTTCATGAAATTTTTGGACAAATTCCCCCCCTCTCAATATCATTTGATTCCGGAGGTTTTCGTCGGTGATAACGCGCTCAATCGCTCGGGCAATCTCATCTATATTATGAGGATTGATATATATCGAATCGGGTCCACCCGCTTCCGGAAAACAACTGCCCTCGCTCGTTATGACCGGACATCCACTCCAAAGCGCTTCTATAATGGGGATGCCGAAACCCTCAAAGAAGGAAGGTAAAACCAATGCTTGAGCGTATTTATACAAAGATGGAAAATCTGAAAAAGGGATATGGTTATAAAAAAGAACCCGATTTTCCATCTTATTGTCTATAACGTATTTTTTTACTTTTTGAAAATAATCACCGCCCTCACCGATGACAACCAACTTCATATTCAATTGATTATCAACAATTTGCAAAGCTTTTACCAAGCTTAACAGGTTTTTACGTTCATTGACAGTGCCCACGTACAACAGATAATTGTTCGGTAAATTGTATTTGTTTTTAAAGTCTATTACGTCAGGTACATTTTGATAAAATTGTGGATGACAAGATTGATAAATGACTGTGATTTTACTTGCCTCAATATGATAGAAATCAATAATATCTTGTTTCGTAGCTTCGCTGATAGCCACAATAATATCGGCTTTTTTGCAAGCAGATTTGAATTTCCAAGAGTAAATTTTTCTATCAATAAATGGATAAAATTCGGGATAACGCTCATGAATAAGGTCATGAATAGTAACCACCGTTTTAACATTTCTGGGCAGATTTAAGGGTAATTCATGCGATAATCCATGAAATATATCTATCTGATATTTTTTAATATCATTTCTAATAAAATAAGCTCGCCACAACGGATGCGCAGCCCGCATGATTCCGGTCGGAAAATGGACGGATACTGAGGGGTATGATTTGAGAAAATCAAGCCGTGGATTTTGATTGGTTTTGGGAGTGAAAAGATGGTATTCATTTTCGGGATAATATTTAGCGAGCGTTTCTATGAGCGTTCGACTGTAATTGCCCAAACCTGTGAAATTATTAAAAGCCCGTTTAGCATCAAAACCTATAAGCATCATTAAAAGATTGATTGAAAAGCAAAAATAAGAACATTCCTCAAGGCTTTGACTTGAAAGACTTTTTTAATCCAAAATAAAAGTGTTTTAATCTAAAAAACTACACAATTGGCAGTAAAGCCCGTTACTTCGTGTTTATAAAATGAATGCATCAGTCCAAAATATAAAAAAAATGCTCACAAGGCGAATCGTTTACCACATATCGTTTTGGTTCACGTTGCTTTGTATCCTCACCGTTCTCGACATGCAGGGTGGAGATGCCGATTTTATGTTTTTTTTTAGCAATCAATTGATTAATGTTGTTTTTTATGCCGTTATTTATTACATCAATAGCGAATACTTAATCCCTAAGTACCTGACACACAATAAGTTATGGACATATTTAGGATATTTGGCAGCAAGTGCATTGATATTGACGCCGATAAAAATATTCATTCTGTTTCACAAATTTAATCATTATCCCGAACTACAAGCCGAATTGTACAACGAACAATCTTTGTTTTATATGCTCTCGCTCATTACGGCGGGTGTGTCAACGATTGTTAAAATAACCAGTGATTGGGCAAAACAAGTACGTGTACAACAAGAATTGGAGACGCGCACCATGCAAACGGAGCTGAATTTTTTGAAATCACAGATAAATCCCCATTTTTTATTCAATACACTTAACAGTTTGTATGCTTTAACGCTCAAAAAATCGGACGAAGCGCCCGAAGTGGTCATCAAATTATCGGAAATGATGCGCTATATGCTTTATGAGTGTAACGAAAAATTTGTACCGCTAAGCAAAGAAGTGTCTTATATTCGCAATTATTTGGATTTGGAAAAACTCCGGCACAAGCAATTGGATATTAAATTTGAGGTTGAAGGGCAAGTGAGTGACATGAAAGTTGCCCCTTTGATTTTTATCTCTTTTATTGAAAATGCTTTTAAACATGGCGCAGCGAATCATATTTCGGCGGGTTTTGTCCAGATTCACATGTATATTGATAACAATGAACTCAACTTATACGTTGAAAATAGCAAACCTGAAAAACAACCCACACAAGAACACCGTAGAAGCGGCGGCATTGGTTTGGTGAATGTAAAACGCCGTTTGGAAATTTTGTATCCGGGTAGTTATCATTTGGATATATATGATAAACCCAACACGTATGGCGTCAATTTGTGGATGAAATTGGATGAGCCCATCAATAACGATACGCTTGAATTGACCAAAAGCCTTGAAATGAAAACAAAATATTCGCTATAAATCATTGATAATCAATCTTTTTTGTTAAAAATTAATCACCTTTAAATAATGAATGTAATAATCGTTGACGATGAACCGCTCGCGCTGGATGTGCTTGAAACATATATTTCGCGGATGCCGACACTGAATCTTATTGCGCGTTGCAACAACGCATTTGAAGCAAACGACATTCTTAAAAATCATGATATTGATTTGATGTTTCTCGACATTCAGATGCCTCAGCTAACGGGTATTGAGTTCCTGAAAACTTTATCTAAACCGCCGATGGTCATTTTTACAACGGCTTATCCGAACTATGCCGTCGAAGGATTTGAATTGAACGCCTTGGACTATTTGTTGAAACCCATTTCGATGGACAGATTTATGAAAGCCGTCAATAAAGCCACCGAGCAATACGAATTGCACAACAAAGAAGCCGCTCCTCTACCCGATGGTAATTCCATAGCCGTCGGCAATAAATCGACTGATACGGATTATATATTCGTAAAAAGTGATAAAAAACTCATGCGCGTCAAGTTTTCGGATATTTTGTACATCGAAGGCTTGAAAGACTATGTCATTATCCGCACCGAAACCGGTCGTGTCATATCGTTGCAAACCATGAAAAGCCTTGAAGATAAACTACCCTACGGTCAATTTGTGCGTATTCATCGGTCATATATTGTTGGAATGGATAAAATCAATGCTATCGTCGGCAATATGGTGGAAGTGATGGAAAAAGGTTTAGCCAAACATTTGCCCATCGGTAAAAATTACCGCGATGAGTTGCTGGAAATGATTGAAAAACATAAGTTATAGGTTATACTGAGGGGGGGTATCCCGAAACCTCGGGGGGGTAAAATGCGAATAAATCAATGTTTCAACAATTTTCTAAAAAAATTTAAATTGGTTTAGAGTGCTGTAAAAAGTTGTAAAATATTGAAAATCAAATTTTTACGCAATAATCTGTTAATAACTTAAGAAATATTGATTTAAAATTATTGCAAAGAGTATTGAAAATTCGGGGAATTAACTACTTTTGTAACAGATGTTTTTTTTTGTTTCAATAAAAAAATAAAAAGTGGATAACGAGAGAAATTCCAAACGTTTTGAAAGTGTTTATTCAAAGAAGGTTCGTGCCGGCAAAAGAAGAACTTACTTTTTCGATGTCAGAAGAACAAAAGGCGAAGATTTTTATTTAACACTGACTGAAAGTACAAAAAGATTTGACGGCGGCTACGAACGCCACAAAATTTTTCTTTACAAAGAAGATTTCAACCGCTTCGTAGAAGGTCTCGAGGATGCAGTCAATTACATCAAAACTGAGCTGATGCCTCAATATGATTATGATGAATTTGCCCGTCGTCAGGAAGAATATGAAGCCCGTTTGGCTGAGGAAAATGGTGCTGAAAGAAATGATTCAATCGTTACTACAAACAATGATTTTTTAAAGAAAGAAAGCGTAGTATTGGATAAAGAGGAAGATGAAGAAGATGAAGATTTCAATACTATATTAAAAGAAAAAGCCGAAGAAGTAAAACGTCCGGTTCCACCTATTCTCAAATCGCCTAAATTAGACGAGGAAGATGAGGACATGAGTTGGTAATTCATTCAATTTATAGTTGCATAGTAAAAGCGAATCTTCCTGCGGGAGGTTTCGCTTTTTTTATGGTTTCCACCTTCGGTTTTTTTTTCAAACCTCGAAGGTGGAAAATTGATTTTCAGATTCAACGTCTTAAAACTTGTCTAACAGTTTACCTTTCATTTGTTGAAATTCAGCGTCGGAAAGTACACCGGCATCTTTCAATTCAGCCAATTTTATAAGTTTGGTTACCAAATCATTGGTGTCGTCAGGTTGCTCTTTTTGAACAACTTCAGCCACTTTTTTGCCATTTTTTAGTTCATCTTCATATACTTTTTTAGAAGTTTTGATGTCAAAATCCTCCAGAGTGCCGCCATTCGCAAAATGACGAGAAAACATTTTGCCCAAAGCATAAGTAGATGCGCCGGACATGGCTGCCATGCTCATATCACCGACAACTGTACCAACACCCGGAATAATTTTCACTAAACTTGCCGCCAATCTGGCAATACTACTTCCGGCAATGGCTGAAATTACATTTTTACCAATGTTGTCCATGAATTTGACTTGGTAAAGATTCGCTAATTGGCGCAGCATGTTCAACTGCACTGCTGTTACCGCTGCCAAATCTGCTCCTGGAACAGGAATCAGCCCCGCACTGGCTGCAAAGCCGATGTGATTTTTGATAATATCGTTTGCCCGCTGTGATCTTTCTTCTTGGTTCATACCTGAAAATGAATTTACAATGTTCGAAATTTGAGTTGCCGTATTAAACCCGTTCAACAGTTTATTTATCATTGCTTGAAATGAATGCTTAAATGAAAAATTTAGAATGTTATTTATAATGAATAAACCTATTTGATACTGTAAAAGTTCTTTAAGTTACGGTGAATGCCGTTAAATGGCTCTTTTTAACGACTAATCTTGCATAAAAATCTACAAATATTAGAGTATTCGATTTGGTCTTTCATGGACAAAAAAAAATCCACAGGTATGAGCTGCGGATTCAAGGAGAAAGCTTTATTATTTAAAACTTGCTATGGTATTAGATTAAATTTTCATATTTTCGATGCCTATTTTTTCAAGGCTACGCATCATAAGATAGTAAATTAAGGACTCGTCACGTCCTTGAAGCCCGAGTCGGTTATTCGTTTTTTGTAGAAGTCGGGCATATAGAGTCCATAAAGTACTGAACTTAGCCTCCACTTTCAAAACCCGCTGACGGAAAGTCCTGACTAAATCAGCAGAGGTATAAAAGCACTGCTCAATCCATTGATTGTAAATATCTTCCTGAAAATCTGTTTTTGATTTTAATGTATCCCATAATTTTGCGTGAAAATCCAATAACGGTTCGCGTTGGTTCTCAAAAAAGTCTTCAAAATATTGCAATCTAAAATCTTCGGTTGAATGATATAATAAGCAATACTCGAAAAACCTGACCGCTTCTTCTACATCCATACCGGCAGAATCCGCAAAACCCACATGCATGTGAAAAGCAGTAGCTAACACATCATCAGATGACCATTTATTCCCTTTTTGACCCATAAAGTCCAATATGACTTCACTCGATGATTGGAAGTGCCTTTCAGCAATCGGCAACCCGACGGGACCGCCCCACAATTCAAAATCCGGTTGAAAATCTTCTATCTGAACGGTATTATTAGGCTGAAAATGGGGTCTTTCCAGCCGTCTGACTGAAGGTTTGTTTGAAAAAAAAGCTTCGAAATGCTCGATTAAATTAGGTAAAATTAATTGGTTTTTAAACTCTGTTGAGCTACGAAAAAACAGAGAGATGTGCGCCCCTCCTACATACGATCTTTCCCAGTAATATCTTTCGATGATGCCCGTTTGAGTGAGCGAATCGACAAAAGGTTTTAAACATTTCGTTAAAAAATGTAGCCAAGGTTCGTTGTAGTATAGGCGGGCGACCACCCATTCTGTTGAAGTTTTGGTTGTTGACATTGTAAGATGTAAGATTCGCTGATGTAAGACTCGATGTGTACAGTTAGGCAAATTCTTAGCCAAAAGCAAAATTCAGTGGTCACAGTTTTTATGAAATGTTAAATACACATTTTTTCATAATTTTAAACAAGAAGCTATCAAGCGGTTATAAATATCTGATTTTGAATATGTTTTTAAAAATACCCTGAATCAGGTAGATAAATATTTTTCACAAAAAAAAGCTCTTCTCCATTTTGATGGCAAAACGCGTGTCACAGGTTTAAAAAGTAAAAATATATTCTTTTAACTCCCACATATTCTTTTATGAAAAGGCAAGACCCCATTTCGTTAACGCTTTTTAGCATTTAAGCGGTCGTTTATTAAATTTTTAACAGAGTTGATATAATTTTAATAAAATACTAACTTCTTGATAACTACGGTTAACAGATAAGTGGGCGTTCTTTGTCATATCAATTCGATACAAACCATTTTGTTACATAAAAAAAACATTCGTTATGAATAAGAGTATCATTTTAGCCGGCTTTATTTCTCTCTGTGCTTTCACCTCTATCAACGCTCAAAACGCTGCCGGTGCTCGTATCGGTACAACCTGGAACAACGTCACATCAAAAGATTTGGATGGCACTATCAATTTCAAACCGATGTCGAGCCTATCTGCCGGTGCTTTTTACGAGTTGGATTTAGGGTACAATTTTTCAGTTCAACCCGAAGTAAATTACAATGAAAAGGGTTTTCGTTCAGATTTGAATAAGGATTTTACCTTGTTTGGCGTTAATCTGCCGGTAGGAGCAAGTGCTGTTACAGTCGTTCGGTATGTAGATGTACCGGTTTTGGCAAAATATAAATTTGGCAATGCTGAGGGGGTACGGGCTTACTTGATGGCGGGGCCGTCATTGGGATATGCTTTGGATGGTACTATCGAAACACGGGCAAAATTATTGATAGATTTCAAAGTGGCGAGCACACCTATTGATATGACTGCCAATAATTACAAACGTATGGAGTTAGCTGGAGTTATTGGTGGCGGTGTGGAGTTACCAATCGGCGATAAAGCTAAAATTTTTGCCGACGTGCGCTATTCTAAAAGTTTTACGGATGTGTATGAAATGCCGGTGACCGGCTCAAGATTGCGCAATCAAGGTTTTGGTGTAGGTGTTGGTTTTGCTATTAATCTGAAATAAGTCAGCATACAATCATATATGTCGGGTGACAATCCGGTAATATTAGTTTATTGATTTAAATCTTGAATCCTTAGGAGCTTTGGTGAGAATACCCTCGTGCAGTAGTTGTTCGAGGGTTTCTTTTTGGCAGGATTTATAGTTTAATAAATTGTCTCCAAATTGGAAAATTGCTTTAAAAATGCCCGTGTCTGACACTTTTAAAGCGTCAGACACGGGCGTTTTTAAAGCACAATAACTCGATGAGGGTCAGAGTGAGGGTCATTTTACCGGAATCCAATTCTACATTATCTCACATTTATCACAAATGGAATCCGCATTTGGGGACCCTTTACCGCTTTCATTTTCTTGAAATACTCGTAATATGAATAGAACTCACCCATTTCCTGCTTGATAGCCACTTTGGTCATATCATCGGTGGGTTTATCTCCAGTCAGATTTTCAACAAATTTTTGAAAGCTGTTTTTGAATTTTGGATACTCAACCGTTTTATAATTAGACAATTTAGCTTTAGCAGCAGCGGCAGCAATGGCATCTTCCAAGCCACCAATTTGATCAACCAAACCGATTTCTTTGCCTTTATCAGCCAGCCAAATGCGCCCTTGCGCAATGGCATGAACTTGATCGCGCGTCATGTGGCGACATTGAGCTACCCGGCTGAGAAATCTTTCATAGGTGCTATCAATACTTTGCTGAATGATTTTACCTTCATCCTCGTTAAATGCAATAGTCACGCCCGACATAGCCGAATATTTGCCGGTTTTGACGGTATCAAAAGTAACTCCTAATTTATTTTTAAAGGTATTTTGCATATTAGGAATCATCCCAAAAACGCCAATCGAACCGGTTAATGTGTTCGGTTGCGCAAAAATGGAATCGGAAGCCATTGCAATGTAATATCCACCTGAGGCAGCATAATCGCCAAATGAGGAAATGACTACCTTCCCTTGGTGGCGAGCCAAATCCAATTCTCGCCAAATAACATCCGAAGCGAAAGCTGAACCACCGCCCGAATTCACGCGCAAAACAATCGCTTTGACATTTTCATCCAGACGCAATTTGCGGATAATTTTGGCATACCGTGCCCCCTGAATAGTTCCATCCTGCTCTTGTTCTGCATTATCCCCGATATCTCCTTCGGCATATACGACTGCTATTTTATCTTTTGAAGAACCCGTCGGTTTGGTATAGCTTCGAGCATAATCGGCTATAGTTACTGCGTTGATTTTGTCTTTGCCTTTTACACCTAATTTGCGCCGAAGCATATCGAGCAACTCATCATAGTACCCCTCAGTATCTGCCATTTTGAAACGTACGGCATCTGCTGCATTCCGTATTTTATACTCATTGGAGATAGCTGACAAATCGGCTACCGGAATATTTCTTGATTTAGAGATTTCCGCCAACATATAGTCATATAAGCCCGTTATATACTCCCGAAGTTGTAAACGGTTTTGGTCACTCATTTTATCCAAACGAAATGGTTCAGTGGCACTTTTGAATTGTCCGGCGTAATAAATTTGCCATTTCATATCCAATTTATCAAATAAACCTTTCATAAAGGGTAACTCGGCAGCAAAACCTTTGAATTCAATATCGCCGTTCGGGTTAAGCATTACTGTGTCGGCTACCGAAGCCAAAAAATAAGCCGTTTGAGAATATGAATCTCCATAAGCATAAATAAATTTTCCACTTTTCTTAAATGTCAACAAAGCGTTGCGGATAGCCGACATTGTAGAAAATCCGGCGGAAGAAGTGGGCGGGTATATGACAATACCTTTGATTTTATCATCATTAGCGGCCCGCTCGATAGACATCAACAAATCTCTAAGCCCTATTACTTTATTGTTTTGAAAAGGGCTTTTTTCAACGTTGTCTGTCAACTCAGGCAAATTACCTTCCAGCTTGAGTTCTAAAATACTATTTTTTTTCACTTCTTTTACATCGGCATCTTCACCCATAGCCAAACCGGCTAACGAGAAAACGCCTAAGAAAAACAAAACTATCATTGCCAAAAAAATACCCAGGCAAGAGGCAAATGTGAACTTTAAAAACTGTCTCATTGAAGTTATATCTGTTTAAATCCAAGTTATGGAATAATATATGTTAAGAATATAATCACACACAAAAGTAGAACCTCCACTACCAACAGTCTATTTTTTTAGATAAATGCTATGTTAAATAGGATGTTTAAACATTTATTTAAACGTTGATTGGTTTTTCTATTTAATTCTTACCTATATACCCCCCTCAGTATAAAACAGGTATCTATAAAAGCCTTATAATGTTATGCCTGTTGTGCAGCGATGAATTTGATGTTTTGAACGAATATTGATTTAATATAAAAAATAATATTGTGTAATTTGTGTGTCTATTATATTCTGTTACAAATCTGTGATGCTTACGTCAGAACTTTGCTTTTTAAAAACCTATTTAATCAAACCAATGTTTAATTCGAAAACTATATTAAATATGTTTCAAGTAATGTTAATTGGCTTGTTCAGCATGTCAATGTTCTGGGGTTGTAATCAACAGAATACGATAGAGACTCCAATAAAAAATATTAATGAAGCACATGTACAACATATTCAAGAAGGTAAAAAAATATTAGCAAAAATGCAAGAAGACACTATTAAAAAAGAAGGTTTAGAAATCGCTTCATTGGGCGGCGGTTGCTTTTGGTGCATCGAAGCCGTTTTTGACGACCTCATTGGCGTTGAAAAATCGGTCAGTGGCTACATGGGTGGCACTAAAGAAAACCCTACTTACAAAGAAGTTTGTTACGGCAACACCGGTCACGCCGAAATCGTCAATGTTTATTTTAACCCCAAAGTCATCAGCTACGAGGACATCCTTCGAGTGTTTTTTCATGTTCATGACCCCACTACACTGAACCGTCAGGGGAATGATATCGGCACACAGTACCGTTCAGTAATTTTCTTTCACAATGAAGAACAAAAACATTCGGCGAAAAAAATTATTGAAGAAATTGAAAAAAGTCACTTGTGGAATAATAAAATTGTCACGGAAGTTACTAACTTTGCTCGGTTCTACCCAGCGGAAGATTACCACCAAGAGTATTTTAAATTGAACGGTCATGCACCTTATTGTCAATTTATTATTGCCCCGAAAATGAAAAAATTCCGTACTGAATTTAAAAACAGATTGAAAAATAGTGAATAAATTATAATATTGTGTGCCAATGGGCATTTGTAATTTGTCATTTATAAATATTAATGTTTGATAATTAATTGGTTTTTAGTTGGAGGCGATACAGTGTATCGCCTTTTTTTTTATTTTTATTGTCGCATTCGAGATTCCCATCAAGGAACAAAATACTCAGTATCAACAATCAAAAACAAACCCGTTATGAATTTAAAAAAACACCTTTTATTCGTTATAATTGTCGTTATTTCAACAACTGGTCTGAATGCTCAACAGAAGTGGGCAAAAGATGGCAGTGCCTTATACCAAGTTGAAAAAGGCGCATTAATAAAAAATAAAATGCCGGAAAATCTAAAAACCGATATTTTAACCCCTGCACAACTGACTCCAACCGGGCAGAAAGAACCGCTTAAAGTAGAGTCTTTCCAATTTTCTGAAGACAATACTAAAATTCTGATTTTTACCAACGCTCAAAAGGTTTGGCGGTTTAAAACACGCGGTGATTATTGGTTGTATGATACCAATATCAAGACCTTAAAACAAATCGGCAAAGCCCGACCAACCACGAGTTTAATGTTTGCCAAAATTTCACCCGACGGTAAAATGGTGGCGTACGTGAGTGAGCGCAATGTGTATGTGGAAGACCTCTCAACCAATAAAGCCAAAGTATTGACCTCTACAAATGGGACTAAGAAGCTCATCAATGGTACTTTTGATTGGGTTTATGAGGAAGAATTTAACTGCCGCGACGGATTCAGATGGAGTCCTGATAGTAAGAATATTGCTTATTGGCAAATAGATGCCAATCAAATCAAAGATTACTATATGCTCAATACGACTGATGGCATTTATCCCCAAATAATACCAGTCGAATACCCGAAAGTTGGCGAAGCGCCCTCACCTTGCCGAGTGGCTGTAGTAGATGTTAAAAATGGTAAAACCGTTTGGATGAAAGTGGAAGGCGACCCTTCACAAAATTATATCCCAAGGATGGATTGGGCAGGCAATTCGAAAGAGTTGATTTTGTTACAACTCAATCGCAAGCAAACCCAAGCCAAAATCATGATTTGTGATAGTAAATCAGGGTCAGCACGCACCATTTGGGAAGAAAAAGACAATGTTTGGATTGATGTACCGGATGGCGCCGGCGTGTCTTTTGACGTTGCCGGTTGGCAATGGCTCTCCGATAAAAATTCATTTCTTTGGCAAACAGAAAAAGACGGATGGCAACATATTTATCGCATAGACCGCACCGGCAAAGAGACGCTTTTAACAAAAGGTAATTATGATGCAGTAGATGTGAGCGGTGTGGATGAAGCCAACGGTTTGGTTTATTTCATTGCTTCACCCAATAATGCAACGCAACGGTATTTGTATCGAGTCAAATTAGACGGCTCATCGGATAGCCCGGAATTGGTCAGCGACCCCAATATGAAAGGGTCACACAGTTATAGTTTTTCCCCCAATGGCAAATTTGCCACCCATTCTTTTTCAAACAGGGAAACCCCACGTGTGACAGAGTGGATTTCGTTACCCGACCACAAGCCTCTTACAGAGGGGGGGAGTATGGTGACGCGGTTGAAGTCAGCAAAACTCCGAAAAAACCCGGCTCAGTTTTTCCAAGTGACCACTGCCGATGGCGTGACGATGGACGGCTGGTGGGTAAAACCAACCAATTTTGATTCAACTAAAAAATATCCGGTTCTTTTCCACGTCTATACGGAACCCGCCGGGGCTACAGCGACGGATAATGCGGGAGCAGGCGGCGATGGATTGTATAAAGGCAGTTTGGCAGATGATGGTTATATCTACATGTCACTCGACGGTCGGGGAACACCCGTACCTAAGGGTAAAGCTTGGCGTAAATCCATTTATCGAAAGATTGGGATTATCAATATCAGAGATCAGGCAATGGCAGCCAAAGAAATCATGAAATGGTCGTTTGTGGATACGAGCCGTATTGCCGTTTGGGGTTGGAGTGGCGGCGGTTCCGCAACGCTAAATTTGCTTTTGCAATATCCCGACATCTATAAAACCGGGATTTCTATTGCCTCCGTCGCTAATCAATTGACATACGACAATATTTATCAGGAACGCTACATGGGTATTCCGCAAGAGAATAAAGAAGATTTTATTGCCGGTTCACCCATTACTTATGCAAAAAATTTACGCGGAAATCTGCTCTACATACATGGAACCGGCGATGACAATGTCCATTATCAAAATGCCGAAATGCTCATTAACGAACTCATCAAATACGGCAAACAATTTCAGGTGATGCCCTACCCTAATCGCTCCCATGGCATTTATGAAGGTGAAGGCACAAGTGAACATTTGAGCCAATTATTTACTAATTATTTGAAAATGCATTGTCCGGGCGGCGGGAGATAACTAATTTTAAACAATTCTCTTAAAAATACATTTAAGTAGTGAACCTTGGCATTTAGAAATTTGATAGAACAATATGATAACAATTATTTCAGGAACGGACAGGAAAGACGGATTAACGCATCTTTTGGCTCAATATTATCAATCGCTTTTACAATCCAAAACCGACGAACCAATTGCCCTTTTCAGTTTGGAGAATTTACCGCCCGATTTGTATGGCTCTTCGATGTATGTAAAAGACACGATTTCGGCTGAATTTCAAAAAATAGAAGATGAGTTGTTAATTCCTTCCGACAAATTTCTGTTTGTCATTCCGGAATATAACGGCAGTTTCCCCGGCATCCTGAAATTATTCGTTGATGCGGCGTCTGTTCGTTCAAAAATGAGCATTTTTAAAGGCAAAAAAGCGGCTTTAGTAGGGGTGGCGACAGGTCGAGCCGGAAATATTCGCGGTTTGGAGCATTTCACCTCGGTTATGATGTTCATGGGTGTTACTGTTTTACCCAATTTATTGCCCATTTCTGCCATCAATAAACTCCTCAATGCCTCTCAAAATATCACGGATGAAGGAACGCTCAAATCTATTGAAAAACAAGTGGAAGAGTTTATAAGGTTTTGATTTTTTTAAAACCTTGTTTATACTGAGGGGGGGTAAATATGTCTTTAAAATTTGGGATAAACGATTAATTTTACGGCAAAACCTATCATAATGCCTTTATTAATCAATAAAAAATCTTTATATCTGCTTGTTGCGCTGTTGTCTTTGACGCATTGTAAAAATGATGCCCCTCAGAAATCTTCTAAAAAGGTTTTTCATTACAATCAACTCAATCCTATTACTTCGCTCGACCCTGCTTTCGCCCGCAATCAAGCCATTATGTGGGCAGTTGACCACCTCTATAATGGTTTGGTTTATCTCGATGATTCGCTAAATATTATTCCATCGCTGGCAAAAAAGTGGCAAATTTCTAAAGATGGGTTGCAGTATACATTTTACCTCAATAATGGTGTTTTTTTTCATGATAACCCCTGTTTTTTGAATGGTAAAGGTCGAAAAATGGTGGCGGCTGATGTTGTTTACAGTTTCAATCGTCTCATTGATACCATGGTCAACTCATCCGGTTCGTGGATTTTTAAAGATAGAGTGAGAGACCAAACCCCTTTTGACGCCCCTGATGATACCACATTTGTCCTACATCTTAAAAAACCTTTTCGACCCATGCTCAATATCTTGACCATGCAATATTGCTGTGTGGTACCGCATGAAGCCGTGGAATTTTATAAAAAAGATTTCAGAAAAAACCCCGTCGGAACCGGCGCATTTGTCTTCAAGAAATGGCTTGAAAATCAGGGTCTTTTTTTGATAAAAAACAATAATTACTGGGAAAAAGATGAAAACGGCACACAATTACCCTATTTGGACGGAGTGCGCGTGAGTTTCATGACCGACCGTAAAACCGCCTATCTGGAAATGTTGCGCGGAAAAATTGACTATATGGTAGGCATTGAATCGAGTGTGGTGAATGAACTGCTGACCCCGGAAGGCGAATTGCAACCCAAACAATTCGGCAAAATTCAATTGATAAAAACGCCTTATCTCAACTCCGAGTATTTGGGTTTTAATATGGCATTATTGGGCCAATCAATCCCCCCCCTCAGTATAAAAAAAATACGACAAGCCTTAAACTTTGGCTTCGACCGTGATTTGATGCTCCGCACCCTTCGCAACTCCATGGGTAAGCCTGCCAATGCCGGTTTTGCGCCCAAGGGGCTGCCTTCCTTTGCTGACCCCGTTAACCCCGCTTTACCGGCAGTAAAAGGGTATAATTTTAATCCCGAAAAAGCAAGGCAATTGCTCGCTGAAGCCGGTTTTCCAAACGGGAACGGTTTGCCTGTCATCAAACTCACTTTGAACAAAGATTACCTCGACGTTTGTACTTTTATAGCCCGGCAATGGGAAGAATTGGGGGTCAAAACCAATCTCGATGTGATGGAAACTGCTACTATGCGCGAAATGATGGTGAAAGGCACAACCCCGTTTTTTAGAGGTTCATGGATCGCGGATTATCCTGATGCAGAGTCTTATTACACTTTTTTTTACTCAAAAAATCCTGCGCCCCCCAATTATACCCGATTCAAAAACGCTGAATTTGACCGAATCTATGAAGCAGCATTGAGTGAAAATGACGACAATAAACGCTACGCTTTGTATCACCAATTGGATGCAATTTTGGTCGAAGAAGCACCCATCATTTTTCTTTTTTATGATGAAAGCAGCCGTTTTGCGCGGGTTGGCATCGACAATTTAAGTAGAAATGCCATGAATTTATTGCCGTTGAAAAAAGTACGGAAAAAATAAAAAATTGTTATTAAACTATTGACCGACAAAACGTTAACAAGACATAGAAAATTCGACAAGGCAGATTATATTCGCACGAATGTAGAATCTGTTGCACAATGGATAATAGGGAAAATCGTTTTTTATTCACTCATAAGCATAGGAAATACAAGTTTTTTTCAATGATTTAAATTTCAAACAATGAAGTATTTATATATCGTTTTTCTGACATTGGTGGCATTCACTTCTTTTTCGCAAAATAAAAAAGAAGTGACTGCACCCTTGGCAAATGCGCCTAAACTTGTAGTGGGCATAGTCGTTGACCAAATGCGTTACGATTACCTTTATCGGTATGCTGATAAATACAATAATGGGGGTTTCAAGCGATTGATGAATGACGGTTTTAATTGCAAAAACAACCATTATAATTATGCGATTACAACCACCGGTCCCGGTCATGCATCTATTTACACAGGGTCAATTCCAGCCATTACCGGTATCATTGGTAATGATTGGTTCGACCCACTCACAAATCAAGGGATGTATGTAGTTGAAGATACTTCAGCCGTCAGTGTAGGCTCAACGCCCGGCACAGAAGGTCAAAGGTCGCCTAAAAATATGTTCACATCTACGATTACCGACCAACTTCGACTTTCAAATGGCTTCAAGTCAAGAGTTTTTGGTGTCAGTATCAAAGATAGGGGCGCCATTTTACCGGCGGGTCACACCGGTAATGCAGCTTATTGGTTTGATGCAAAATCGGGCAATTGGATTACGAGTACTTATTATATGAAAGACTTGCCACAATGGGCAAAAGATTTTAATGCGCTAAAAATGCCTGATAAAATCATCGCCCAAAAATGGGAAACGCTGCTGCCTATCAATGAATATACCGAAAGTGAGGAAGACAATCAGCCTTACGAAAGTAATTTGCCTACCGAAAGTGCTCCCATTTTCCCACATACTTTGAATAGTTATTACACGATTCCGGTCTCGCCTTTTGGCAATACTATGACGAAAGATTTCGCCTTAGCCATGATGAAAAATGAAAATCTGGGCAAAGGTGACGTCACCGATTTTTTATGTGTCAGTTTTTCATCAACGGATTATATCGGACATTCTTTTGGCACGCACGCTATTGAAACAGAGGATTGTTATTTGCGTTTAGACCGCGATATTGAAGATTTACTCAATAATTTGGATCAGCAAGTAGGGAAAGGTAACTATATGGTATTTTTGACGTCCGATCACGGTGTAGCTGACATACCGGATTATTTAAAAAAGCATACTATTCCGGCTGGAGTTGCCAATAGCTCAAATGATTCCAAATTTTTGAATACACAATTGGAAGAAGTTTTTGGTAAAGGTACATGGATTAAATCTATGAGCAATTATCAAATCTATCTTGACGAGGATTTTATGAATCGCAAAAAGGTAAGTTTTGAGCAAATTCTTGACGTTTTGAAGAAAAATATGCTCTCTAAAGGCTCGCCGGTTCACGATGTTATCAATTTGCATGACTTAGCCAATGCAGTTATTCCTGATTATTACCGCAGCTATATTAGCAATATTTACAATCCAAAACTGAGCGGTGATTTTTTTGTATGGCTTGACCCGGCTTGGTTTTATGGCATTCCAAAAGGCACGACCCACGGTACTATGTTTACCTACGATACCCACGTTCCGTTGTTGTTTTACGGGTGGAAAATCCCGAAAGGCCAAACTGTTGAGCGAACCCATATTTCAGATATTGCACCAACATTAGCCGCTTTGCTGAATATATTAGAGCCTAACGGTTGTGTCGGCAAGCCGATTCCGTCAGTTTGTAGAGAATAAATTCTTCTTGTTGCTTTAAAAAATCCTATGATGCAAAAACGCAGACAATTGACGCTTTTTATAGAAGAAAAGGCATCGGCATCCATCGAAAAAGTTCGACAAGCGTTTAACCCTGAACAATTCGCCTTGATTATGGCGCACGTTACGCTTTGTAGAGAAGATGAATTGCAACAAATTGACAAAGTGATGCTGCATTTAGCAAAATTAAATGTCGGTTCTATCTCTATTGATTTTGCAGATGTTATCCGTTTTTCAGATGGGAAAGGCGTTTTAATTCCAGCTACTGCGGACAATTTGCCATTTCAACAATTAAGAGAAAAGATTTTAGAAGGAATCATAGATAAGCCAAGGCATCACCAACCCCATATTACACTCATGCATCCCCGAAATGCGACATGTACGGATGCTATTTTTGAAGAAATTCAAAAAATTTCTTTTCCTAAAAAAATACAATTTGGGAAAATCAGCCTTATTGAACAAGAAACGGGACAACAGTGGTCAATTTTAGAAGAATTTTTTATGAAAAAAAATAATATGTGATATGACTCTTTTAAGAGGCTTAACTCTCTTTTGTGATACCATTATTTGTTTGGATTGGAAATACTGAGGGGTAATTTTTTTCCTATATTTGCATCATACCTCTTTCAAAATTTAATTTTATCCAAACCATACAATCAAAAATATGAAAAAAAGACAAAAAGGATTTTTATACACTTCTGTGGTAAAACTGACCGTGATATTTTTTAGCACTTTCTTGATATTTCCTGCTTCTGCGCAAAAAGATTCAAATGCTGCATTGAAAATAAAAATGGACAAACTTGCTGAAAGTGTAGAAGCCAAAGTGATTGCTTGGCGGCGCGATTTTCATCAAAATCCGGAATTATCCAATCGGGAATTTAGAACAGCAAAAATCATTGCCGAACATCTCCAATCGTTGGGTATGGAGGTTCAAACGGGTATTGCTAAAACCGGCGTAAAAGGCATTTTGAAAGGCGGCAAAGCGGGTCCTACGGTAGCGTTGCGCGCTGACATTGACGCTTTGCCGGTGACAGAAAGAACAGACGTACCCTTCAAATCAAAAGTTCGCACAACCTTTAACGGTATTGAAACGGGTGTTATGCACGCCTGCGGTCATGATTGCCATACGGCGATTCTCATGGGCACAGCCGAAGTATTGAGTCAAGTCAAAAATGACCTTGCCGGCACCATCATTTTTATTTTTCAACCTGCTGAAGAAGGCGCGCCGAAAGGCGAAACCGGCGGAGCAGGCGACATGATTAAAGAAGGCGTTTTGGATAATCCTAAAGTGGAAACTATTTTCGGCTTGCACATGGCTGCGCAAGCACCGGTTGGCACTATTGGATACCGCCCCGGCGGGTCACAAGCCAGTTCTGATAGATTTTCAATTGTGATAAAAGGTAAACAAACGCACGGCGCTATGCCATGGGGCGGTATTGACCCCATTGTAACCGGTGCTCAAATTGTGATGGGGCTGCAAACAGTCATCAGCCGTATGACACCCTTGACAGAGTCACCGGCTGTTATCACCGTGGGTATGTTTCAAGCAGGTGTACGAGAAAATATCATTCCGGAGGAAGCAAAACTCATCGGTACTATCCGTGTTTTAGACCCCAAAATTCAAAAAGAAGTGCATGAGAATATGCGGCGCGTCGTGACAAATATCGCCGAATCAGCCGGAGCTGCTGCCGAATTGAACATAGAAATCGGTAATCCCGTCACTTATAATGACCCGGCTTTGACTAAAAAAATGTATCCGAGCTTAGAAGAAGTGGCTGGGGAAAATAATATCCGCTTGCAATTGCCCACAACCGCGGCAGAAGATTTTGCCAAATATCAGGAAAAAATCCCCGGCATGTTTTTCAGTCTTGGTGGCATGGCAAAGGGCAAAGCGGCAATCGAGGTGGGGCCTCATCACACGCCCGATTTTTATATCGATGAAAGTGGTTTTGTGTTGGGGGTTAAATCTTTTTGTCACTTAATGGTGGATTATGCGGCTAAAAAGTGAACGTTTTGAGCCACCAAGTTTTGTTTTATGAGTGCTTCGCACCTTTTTAAGCCACGAATTAACGAATTTTACTAATTTGGATGTTGTTAGTGCTTCGCACCATTTTTTTTGAGCCACGAACCTTGCCTGTTGGCAGACAGATTTTACCAATTTTCTTAAATTTAGGTATTTACTATTTCTGATTTTTATCACAATAAATGTAAATAAAAGATGCGAAGCACTAACAGTATCGAAATTCGTAAAATTCGTTAATTAGTGGCTCAAAAAAAAGGTGCGAAGCACCCACAACAATAACAATAGACCTATTTTCATCTATCAATCAACCATTCTACTCATGAAAAGAATAACAATGAAGTTTTTAATAGCTTTTATCCTCCCCCTCAGTATAGTCGCTATTTCGTGCAAAAGCACACAACCCATCACGCAATACCAATCCCATAAATCCATAACTGTTGACAAAACAGTAGTGTCCACGGCGCATCCTTTAGCCTCAAAAGTAGGTTTGGATATAATCAAACAAGGCGGGAATGCGATTGATGCGGCAATTGCGGTTCAATTAGCACTGGCGGTCGTGTATCCACGAGCAGGCAACTTAGGCGGTGGCGGTTTTTTGGTCTATCGCAATGGGAATGGTAGTGAAGTAACAACCCTCGATTTTAGAGAAAAAGCACCTTTATCGGCATCTCGGGACATGTATTTGGACGCTGTGGGCAATGTGGTAGCTAAAAAAGTCCAAAAAGGTCATTTAGCGGCAGGAGTACCCGGAACAGTGGATGGTTGTTACAAAATGTTTCAGAAATATTCTAAATTGAAAGATTGGAAAAAATTGGTGCAGCCCGCCATTGACCTCGCCAAATACGGATTTGGTATCACTCCCGTCGAAGCCAATCGGTTAAATGAGAATAAAAAAGACTTCAAAGAATACAATACCCGACCAACAGTCTTCGTGAAGGCAGATGGTTCGGACTGGAAAGCAGGCGATATTTTAATTCAAAAAGACCTTGCCCATACGCTTGAACGCATCCGTGATAAAGGAAGAAATGGGTTTTATGAAGGTGAAACAGCAGATAAAATCGTTGCAGAAATGATGCGCGGTGGTGGAATAATCAGCTATGACGATTTGAGAAAATATGAATCCGCCTGGCGCAAACCGCTTTTAGGTAAATACCGCGGTTATGATTTAATCACCATGCCGCCACCAAGCAGTGGCGGAATCGCCCTGATGCAGTTGTTGGGGATTGTTGAAAATTACCCCCTTGGGAATTACGGATTTCACAGCCCTGAAGCAACACATTTAATCATTGAGGCAGAAAGACGCGCTTATGCAGACCGCGCTGAACACTTGGGCGATGCAGATTTCTACCCTGTTCAAGTGGATAAACTAACTAATAAAGGCTATTTGAAAAAGCGTTTTTCGGATTTCAACCCTCAAAAAGCCACTCCCAGTTCAGCTGTCAAACATGGTGATTTGACAACGGTGAGCGAGCAAACAACCCACTTAAGTATCGTGGATACTGAGGGGGGTGCTGTCGCCATTACCACAACCTTAAACGATAACTTTGGTTGTCGGACTGTAGTGGGTGAAGCCGGTTTTTTATTGAACAATGAAATGGATGATTTTTCAGCTAAGCCGGGTGTGCCTAATCTTTACGGTGCTATCGGAGGCGAAGCCAATGCCATTATGCCGCAAAAAAGACCCCTTAGTAGTATGACGCCTACTATTGTCACTAAAGAAGGCAAACTCTTTATGGTAGTCGGCACGCCGGGTGGAACCACTATTATTACTTCAGTTTTCCAATGCATCACCAACGTCATTGATTTCAAAATGAGTATGACAGATGCTGTACAGTCCAAGCGTTTCCATAGCCAATGGCAGCCTGATATGGTCATGGTGGAAAAAGAGGGTTTACCAGCAGACACGGAAGAAAAACTCAAAACAATGGGGCATAAAATAATGTCAAGAGGCACAATCGGTTTGGTTGAGGCCATTTTAGTATTGCCCAATGGTAAATTGGAAGGTGTAGCGGATAATCGAGGTGATGATGATGTAGTGGGATATTAAAATTTAAACAATGATAAAAAATAATATTTTTCTCTGCCTGTTACTCATTCTCTCCTACCCCATTTTTGCTCAAAAAGCATCCATAGACGATGTTAAAAAGCAGATTCAGGACAAGTTGGCGACTGTCTCAGGCACTTTTGCGGTCGCTTTCAAGGATTTAAAAACGGGTCAGACCTTGTTTATCAATGAAAAAGAATCTTTTCATGCCGCCAGTACCATGAAAACGCCGGTGATGATTGAGGTTTTTAAACAAGCGAAAGCGGGTAAATTCTCATTGAAAGATTCTATTGTGGTGAAAAATGAGTTCAAAAGTATTGTGGATGCCAGTCCTTTCAGCCTTGATATTACAGACGATAGTGCCGACGATATGTATCAAAAAATAGGTCGAAAAATGACGATTTATGATTTGACCTACCAAATGATTATTAAAAGCAGTAATTTAGCCACTAATTTATTGATTGATTTGGTGGGCGCACAAAATGCCAATGCTACTATGAGGACGTTTGGGGCTAACGACATTCAGGTACTGAGGGGGGTCGAAGACACGAAGGCATTTGACAAAGGACTCAACAACAGTGTCACCGCCTATGATTTGATGCTAATTTTTGAAAAAATTGCATGCCATAAAGCCGTCAGTAAAAAAGCATCTAAACTGATGATAGCTATTTTATTCGATCAGTTTTTTAATGAAATAATACCGGCAAAACTCCCTAAAGACGTCAAAGTGGCACATAAAACGGGCAGTATTACAGGCGTTCATCATGATTCAGGCATTGTTTATTTGCCAGATGGTCGGAAATATGTTTTGATCCTTTTGTCCAAGAAAATGACAGATTTCGATGCCGGAACAAAGGCTTTGGCGGACGTTTCGGAAATTATTTACTCCTTGATGATGAAATAATTCATCATTCGCAATTCATCATCATTCATCATTTCAAAAATGACTATTCCATTTTATAAATACCAAGGTACAGGCAATGATTTTGTCATGATTGATCAACGTAAAAAAAACTATTTACAGAAAACGGACACTGACATGATCAAGCGGTTATGCGACCGTCGATTCGGCATTGGCGGTGATGGCTTAATGTTTTTACAACTGAATGAAAGCTATGATTTTGAAATGGTTTATTTCAATTCGGATGGTACTGAAGGGTCTATGTGTGGCAATGGGGGACGTTGTTTGACCGCTTTTGCGCATTTTTTGGGTGTTTTTCAAGATAGATGTACTTTTTTAGCTATTGACGGCGAGCATGAAGCGGTAGTAAAAAGGGCGTATAAAAATCCAGAATTGGGGCATTCCGTTTGGGTTGAGTTAAAAATGATTGATGTGGCTGCAAAGGGCATCGAAAGAGGCAATGACTATTTTTTAATGAACACCGGTTCACCCCATTACGTGGTTTTTGTCGAGGATTTGACGGATGTTGACGTCTATGAAAATGGTCGGGCTATTCGCTATTCCGAGCGGTTTGCGAAAGATGGCGTCAATGTCAATTTTGTGGAAATATCAAAGGATCAAACCGGCATTGAAGTAGCCACTTACGAGCGTGGCGTAGAGGATGAAACTTTCTCTTGCGGAACCGGCGTCACGGCAGCTGCGATTTCTCATTATCTTAAAAATGGCACCTCAACCCAAGTACCCATTACAACCAAAGGCGGGCAATTAGAAGTAAAATTTACGGTGGATACTGAGGGGGGGGCTTTCAAGAATGTTTGGTTGTGTGGGTCTGCTACGCAAGTGTTCAAAGGGAGTATTAAATTTTAAAGAAGGAGTAAATCAATCTCAATCCACTCTGATATGGTGGATTTTTGTGGGCAGCCAAACCTGCATCGGATTACTCCCTCGGTTGCACCAACTATAATAAGGAATGGCTACTACTTTTTTGAAAACCGTTTTAACGGATTGTCCGTCCGGACTGATGTCAAGTGTGGGTAATTGAGCCGTTAAAGCCACCACATTTTCATCCAAAACCTTGTATTTTTTTTCGTCAATCGAAGTACTATCCGGCAAAATGATATCCCATACTTTCCCATCGTTGTCTGCTCCTTCAAAACAATAAACCAATGGCCCCCGTTGCAAAGCGACTCGCCCATTGTTGGCTTTTATGTCCTCTTTTGAAACCACTCTTTTGACATCCATAGCTAAGGTATAATCTATGATATCTCCTTTTTTCCACACCCGATTAATGACATAATACCCTTTTTCTTCAACAGCAGAGACTGGCTGACCGTTGATTAATATCGTTATTTTAGAAGGCATAGCGTTGGAAGAATGGTAATAATATAAATCCCCAGGTACGACCGTACCCGAACTCCAACCTGGTTTGCGCATCCGCATTGTGAAAAAAGAAGGATTCGAAGGGTCAACATGAACTTTGACGTAGCCATCTAATGGATAATTGGTTTCCATTTTCACACCCACTTCCCCATTTTTTAGCATCATTTTCGTATCACTACCAACAAAAAGATTGACTACGATACTGTTGTCATTTTTAGCGTAAATATAATTACCCAAAGAAGCAATCAGTCTGGCAATATTGGAAGGACAACACGCTGTTCCGAACCATTCGCGCCGTTTGTGGGTTCCCATCGAAGCTAACGGATTGCCGTAAAAAAATCGGTCACCGGTTAGGCTTAAACCATCCAATGCGCCATTGTAGAGGCTTTTTTCCAAAACATCGAAGTATTTAGCATCTCCCGTAAGGGTATTCATGCGTTGATTCCAAAAAACCATGCCGACTGAGGCACAGGTTTCACAATACGCTTGCTCATTAGGTAAATCATAATCCTTTGAAAACCCCTCATTGCTACCACTTGAACCAATGCCGCCGGTAATGTACATATTGCGGTACACTACATCTTGCCAAACGGCATCCATGGCTTTCATGTAACCCACATCCCCGGTTTGTGCCGCCACATCTGCCGCGCCTGTGTACATATACATGGCTCTGACAGCATGACCCGTTATTTCTTTTTGCTGTTTCACCGGTACCACATCTTGCGCATAAGCAGTATCTTTCCATTCCGTCCATGTATAGCCTTTTGCGTAGCCGTGTCCTCTTTCAGACAATAACCAATCGGCTAATTGTAAATATTTTTGATCATTTGTTGTCTTGTACAACTTAACCAAAGCCAGTTCTAATTCTTGATGCCCTGTTACCCAATGTCTCTTCCCGGGACCAAATAATTTGTCGAAATGATTAGCCCACCTGGTGGCTACGTCTAAAAACGTTCTTTTGCCGGTGGCATTAAAGTAAGCTACTGCCGCCTCTATCATGTGTCCGGCATTGTAATCTTCGTGCATACTCATATCCGAGTAGCGTTTTTCCGGTTCATTGAGTGTATAAAAGGTATTCAGATACCCATCAGATTGCTGAGAGGCAGCAATTAGGCCAATCCATTCATCAGCTTTTTTCTCCAACGTATCATTGGGATTGGTTTTCAAGGAGTACGCAATGGCTTCCAAAGCTTTGAAAACATCACTGTCATCATAAAAAATTCCTTGATGTTTGACTGGCTTTTTGTTCGCGACATTTTCAAAATTTTTGATGCGGGGTGTAGCGATTTCAGTTTGATACACACACGCCTTTAGGGTTGCCGATGATACCAATTGCAATTTAGGTTTCCAGAAATTATCGGTGATATTCACTTGGGAAAAACCCACCGGTTCAAATTTAAGGAAATCATTTTGGCTAAATGATGCGTTGGCAATTGTGATAAAAAGGAGTATACAGTATAGTTTTTTCATTTGATATGTGATGTTGAGCTTATAATCTTTGGTGAGGGTAATTATTGGAACATTTGTTCTAATTGATGTAGAACAAATGTTCCAATACTCGATATGCGCACTATTAAGCCAAAGATGGACTTTACAATTCCTCCAGTGGGTCTCCTCCTCCATTTTTCTTATTTCTCCTCACGCCCAAAGTTTTGTGGGGTGAAACAAAATGGTAGAAAGTTTGGATGGAAAAAAAATAAGGGCTTAAATATCGAAAATCTTTTTCGGTATTAGGGATTTGAGAAATGGATGACGCACCGATTCTTTCATATATTCTTCTCATTGAACTTGTATGTCTGATCATAATACCCCAACGTGGATTAAACTGCCAAGCTGCGCCAACAACTAACGAGATATCATCTTTCTTTAACCCTTTTAACAATTCCTGCTCATACTCAGTCAGTGCAAAACGCCCATTGTACTTCACTTCTACACCCGATTTGAGCAACCGACCATAAGAAAAACCCAATTTTAGGGTTTGTCTATAAAAATCTTTGGTCTTGTGGGGGAATGAATGGAAATTGAATAACAGCACTGCATCTGCATACTGGAAATTCATGGTAGCAAAAAGTTTACTTGATTGCGGCGAACCTTCAGGAGATGGTTTCGCGCCTCTGGGGTTATAAAATAACTCAGCACTCACATCAAGGTCAGGTGTAAAAACCGCCGCGCAACTTAATCCTAAGCTTATATTTTTTTTTCTGTAGCCTTGTTGCAAATCACCATCAATTTGGGATAAATTCATACCGCCGATGACAGTTGCTCTAAAACGGCTTTGCGCTTCGACCCCCTCAGTATAAAGAAATACAAAGAGGATCAAAAAATAAATTTGGGTAAAAAATTTCTTCTTCATTGTGTGGAAATGATTAATTTGCATTGAAAATACTCCGTTATTATTAAAAATAAAAGAATCATGAAAAAAATTATTGCAATAGTTTGTATTTTATTTCCATTCACTCAAAATTTAGCGCAAGAAGTCATTTATCGAGGCTATGGAAACGTCGGTCGTATCTATAATGTTCCGAACTACAATATTATGGAAGTAGAAACGAAAGGGAGCCGTTTCTTCAACGACGAAAAATATGTTCAGGGGGAATTGACGACCATTGACAGTGTGTACAAAAAAGATTTGACTTATCGGTATGACCAAATCCTCCGGGTGCTACAAGTGAAATTTCCGGATGGTAAGGAAATTTTACTCGACCCGCGCGATATATTGTCTTTCAAACTCTTTATTGAAAATAAAACATTCCTATTTGAACGCACTAAACTGCCGAATGGCACGCATGAATTTTTACAAGTCATTTACAACAGCCCGACATTGCGTTTGGTACGTGATGCCCGAAAAACAACCAAACGGATTAATACTTTCGACCCTTACACCTCCGCCCCTACCGGCAAATATGATCAGGTTGAAAATGATTATCGGTATTATATTGCCTTTGATAACATTGACATTTTGCGGCGGATAGAAGTTTCAAGAAAAGCATTCGCTAATTTATTCCCTCAAAAAGCCGCTAAAATCAGCCAATTGTTCGGTGTCAAAGAATTTAGAAATGATTTAACTGTATCAAAA
This sequence comes from Saprospiraceae bacterium, assembly GCA_031424115.1. Taxonomy (GTDB): domain Bacteria; phylum Bacteroidota; class Bacteroidia; order Chitinophagales; family Saprospiraceae; genus JAAFJT01. The sequence goes on from JANPGW010000073.1 coordinate 26,577, forward strand.
CTATCCGAATTAATGCGCCTTTTAGACGATATTTTAAAAGAGAAAGGGACTGATAAAGAACAATAAAACTGTCATTATACAATAAATATTTTTTTAATATCCATGTGTTAAATATTTTAATTTTCAAAATTTTCTGCTTAACTTGCCACCTATATGCAGGTTAAGTTTCACCTGCTTACGAAAGAGGTACCCCCCTCAGTATAACAAAACAATTAACCGAATTCACTTACAATTTTTCTTCATCCATACCGAAAGTTGCATAAACGTTTAGGTATCAAAACTCCCTGACCATGAAAATTTTTACAACAACTATGAGTTTTCTAAGAAACATTCCTCTCTTTTTTTTAACTTTCCTTGGTAGCTCATCCCTTTTTTCCCAATCCATTTGGAATGCCGACGCTGTAAATGGCACAACCGATTGGACTACTACTGAAAATTGGCTGGGTGGTTTGCCGACTGCAGGAAAAACGGTGCTGATAAATGCTTGTACCATTTGTCCCGTAATCGCCACCGGCGGGCATCAATCGTCATTTATTAAAGTGAAAGAAGGTGGCAAACTCACTATCAACACCGCAGGAAGCTTGACTGTACAAAACTATCTAAATGAAGGTATTGCTCTGAATGGCACATTACGCAACTCCGGGCAGCTGAATATCACCGGTGGAGGAACGGGGATAGCCATTGGTGGGGATGGTTTGTTATCCAACAATGCTGAAGGCATTATCAATATAGGAGGTTCATCTTTGAATTTTGGGATGACTACTTCCGGAACAATAGTCAATAACGGAAATCTTACCCTCGATAATGCTCAGTTAGACGGTATCAGCCAACAAGATGGGATTTTCATCAATGGTAAAACGGGTAAATTAGACATCACAAACACCGGCGTAAACGCTTTATTTTTAAAATCTACTTTCAATAATAATGGGAATGTAGCTATTGACAACAGTTCAACCGGCATTTATTTAATTTTCGGTTCATTTAACAACAGTTCAGGGAGTAAAGTGAGTATTAAAGGGTCAATTTCCCTCAAAGAAGGCATTTATGCGGGTCAAGCTGCCTTTAATAATTCTGGCGATTTGACCATTGATAGCACGTTGATTAAAGGTATAGAAGTGAGCGATTCAGCGACATTTAGCAATAAGGGCAAACTCATTCTCAATGTCAAAAGTAATATAGGTATTTTTAATGTCGGCAAATCCAGTTTCTCCAACTCAGCTTGCGCTTATTTACAGTCTAACGCGCCAATTATAAATTATGCCAGTTTCAAAAATATTGGTAATATTCGAGAAGAATCGAACGGAAGTAGCATGATTTCAGTCAATGAAGGTAATATCTTCAACTTGAACGGAGGCAGTTTTAATGTTTCGCAAGGCACTCAAGCCTTCAATGGATTGAGTAATATTTGGACTGGATGCGCCAGTACCGCATGGGAAAATCCCGCTAATTGGGCTGCCTATGTAGTGCCAACAACGGTGGGCAATGCATTACCTACGGCTATCATCCCTGATGTTTCAAAAATATCGGGCAATAGCCCAATCCTTAGAACTGAATCTCGATTAAGTCAACTCGACATTCAAAATAATGCCGCTTTAACCATTACCGACAAGGGGACATTGACCATCACGGCATTGCTCCAAACGCCGGGACCTTTGACGTTGGGTAAAGGCTCAAATTTGACAATCCAAATTGGTTGTAAATTGACTGCTTTCAGAATCAATAACAACGAAGGGCTTATTGCCAATACCGGTACTATCAGAATCACCGGTTCGTCCACTCTTGGCGGCATCATGAATAATAACGGCACGATTAACAACAGTGGTATCATCAATAATAGCAGATTGACCAACAGCGGTATTTGTTTAAACTTAAAAGAATGGTACAACAGCGAATTTATCATCAATAATAATTCTTTTTCAAACAATGGCATTTTGACTGCCAGTAAAGGCATTGCCCTTCAAAATTATGGTACTTTTAACAACTATACTGAGGGGGTCATTACAATTAATAATGTTGAAAAAGGTATTCAATCCGATAACACTTTTATCAATGCCGGGGTAATAAATATTGATGGCACAACGGATGTCGGCATTATGGTGAATGACGGTTCTTTCACCAATACCAAAAGTGCTACTGTCAATGTAGCCCATACACAGGTACAAAGTTTTTTCGTTTTTGGCAATCTGATTAATAGTGGTAAAATAAATATTTTCGACAATTACAATAGCGCATTGGTGATTTCGGGCACTTGTACAAATAAAACCACTGGCATAATTACCAATACCAATGTAGGCAATGGCACCGTTATTTTTGGTGATTTCATCAATGAAGGCAAGCTGAGTGTTGCTCAATCCAATACGAGGGGTCTTGAAACTGGGACGGTGGGCTCTATCACGAATGCATCAACCGGTAGTATTGAGATCAATGAAACACGAACAGAGGGTTTAGCTATATTTGTGAACCTTGTTAATAAAGGTTCTATCAAAATAATCAATGCCGGCTCCAATGGTTTTGTTAACGCGGGTACCAGTGCTAATGATATCAATGGCATTTTAGACATCCATAGAGCGGGCAGTCAAGGGTTTAACAACACGGGTTCATTTAAAAACGATGGCATTTTCAACGTTTCTAATGCAGCCATTCAAGGTATTGTCAACCAAAACGGGGCAATTTATAACCATGCTACCGGTAAAATCAAGGTAGAAGGTACCGGGCTAAATGGTTTGCTCAATAGATCTTTGTTCAATAATTCAGGGGAAATAATAGTTTCATTCAGCGGTTTGAATGCCCTTTTAAATGAAATTTCAAGTATTTTCAATAACCAAGCTTGTGGCCAAGTTACACTTGCGCAACGATTCAGAAATGCCGGAACATTCAACAATGAAGCTCTATTACGACTGACTTCTGATGATTTCACCGTACATTCAGGAACACTTCTTAATACAGGTATTATTGAAGACAGCCAAAACACATTAGATGGTATCAATTTTACTAATAATGCTGTCAGAGTACGCCCAATATCAGGTAATGTTAGCAGTACTTTGCCCAACGCCTTGCAACTGGGCAGTAACAACACTTTACAAATTGGTAAAACTTGGTTTCTTAATACCAACCTGACCGACACGGCAGGTACTTATAACAGTAGCCAAAATGTTTTCCTTCCTAAACTCAACGCCGGAATCTATTCGCTTTATTTCAGTGTAAAAAACGGGATTACGGATTGTTCTACAATCGTGAATATTCCGGTTAACTTAATCAATTCGTCTTCCGATTTGAAAGAATCAATCACCGTGCCTCCTACTGTTTCATTGACTAAAAATGGAGACATCAACCTTTATCCAAATCCGGCTAAGTCTGAAATTTTTCTTCAATTGCCCGGCGACCTTTCAACCGATGTAACCGTTCAGATAGTTGACTTACAAGGTAGGCAGGTTTATAGTCAAAAAGTAAGGGCAGATGAAACAACACTCTTGCCGATTGAAGTCAAAAAATTCAATCCAGGCATGTATCTGTTGATTGTGCAAAAAGAAGGCAAATATGTCACCAGCAAACGGTTCGTAGTGGCTCAATAGCCTAAATACGCAATATCAAACTTAAGAGAAACGGCATATTGATAGTTTTTATAAACTGTCAATATGCCGTTTCTCTTTTTTAGCCAAAAAAATCAATTGCAAAATT
>JANPGW010000074.1:0-9850 GCA_031424115.1 Saprospiraceae bacterium
TGGCCCCTACAAAGGCTCTGCCGCTAATCACCATTACATTTATGAAAATATTGTGGATGTAATAAAAGGAGAAGGAAGTATTACGACAAATGCAATGGAAGGTATGAAAGTCGTTGACATTATTGAACGTATTTATGAAATCAACAATATAAATAAATTTTCATGGAAATCAAAGGAAGTAAATGCCTTGTCATAGGCGGAGCTGGATTCATTGGTTCTTTCGTCGTGAAAGAATTATTAAAAGAAGATGTTGCTGAAGTTATCATTTATGACAACTTCGCACGTGGCAAAATGGAAAATATTGAAGAGCCGTTGAAGGATACTCGTTGTAAACTCTATCCATTTGGAGGAGATATTCGGGAAACGGATATTTTAGATACGGCTACAAAAGGGATAGATTATGTATTCCATCTGTCTGCTATGTGGCTTCTACATTGTAAAGACTATCCCCGTACTGCATTTGATGTAAACATAGCAGGTACATTTAATGTATTGGAGGCATGTCTTCGCAATGGGGTGAAGAAACTCATATATTCTTCATCAGCTTCTGTTTATGGTGATGCAGTTGAAGTTCCAATGAAAGAATCGCATCCATATAATAACAAAAATTTTTATGGGGCAACAAAAATAGCTTGTGAGGCTATGTGTACAGCATTCAATGATCGTTATGGTTTACCAATCATTGGTCTTCGTTATATGAATGTCTATGGACCCGGGCAAGATCAGACAGCGGCTTATACAGGTGTTGTACCGATTATGCTTAATAAAATAGAAGCAAAGGAGTCTCCTACTATAAACGGAGATGGTAGTCAAGCATATGATTTTATTTATGTTGAGGATGTTGCTCGCTGTAATGTGGCAGCATTGAAAAGTGATACTAATTTTGGTATGTACAATGTTGGAACAGAGGTTCAAACTTCTATCAAAGAGTTGTGTGACACAATATTGAAATTGAAAAACTCTGATTTAAAAGTGACATATAAACCATATACTGCTGACGATGCGCGCTCACTCGTTCAGAATCGCATTGGTTCAAGGGAAAAAGCAGAGAATGAATTAGGCTTCTGTTACGATATTACGTTGGAAGAGGGGCTTCAAAAACTAATTGACTGGCGCATTGCAACGGGTGTTGATAAACCCCAATTAGTAATTCATTGAATTTGATATAAAAAAATTTAAAATTAGAGTAAAAATGGCAACATTGACAAAACGTAATATACAAATATCGCTGCCAGTGACAGGCGAAGAGGAATGGCAAGCAGTACGTGAGCCTCTTATGTCGGGGTGGCTAACGTCTGGTCCCAAAGTCCGACAATTTGAAGAAATGTTTGCTCAACGACACAATGTTAAACACGCTATTGCGGTTACAAGTGCAACAACAGCTTTACATTTGGCATTGGTTGCTTTGGATATTAAAGAAGGGGATGAGGTGATTGTTCCCGCTTTTACGTGGGTTTCCACGGCAAATGTTGTTCTTTACTGCCGAGCAACCCCCGTTTTTGTAGATGTTGACCCGACAACTTTTAACTTAGATGTGAACGATTTAAAAAAACGTATCACTTCTCGCACAAAAGCAATAATTCCTGTTCACTTGTTCGGTTTATGTGCTGATATGGATGCGATTCGGGCTATTGCACCTAATATTCCATTGATAGAAGATGGTGCTTGTGCGGCGGGCTCAGCTTATAAAGGCAGACCTGCGGGCAGTTTGGGAGAAATTGGTTGTTTTTCATTCCATCCACGTAAGTCAATTACAACAGGTGAAGGGGGCATGATGACAACAAACGATGATGCTTTAGCTGATAAAATGCAAATGTTGCGGAATCATGGTGCTTCTATCTCGGAAGAGCAGCGACACAAAGGCGCAAAACCCTATATCCTGCCTGATTTTAATCTTTTAGGGTATAACTACCGCATGACTGATTTGCAAGGTGCAGTAGGTGTAGTGCAATTGGCAAAACTTGATCAATTTATTGATGAACGTGATAAATGGGCGGCTTATTACACGCAGGAATTGGCTTCAATCAAATGGTTGAAGACCCCTCAGTATAGCAGTGATTTCAAGCATGGTTGGCAGTCTTATGTCACTTTAGTTGACCCCAAAACGGCTCCTATGTCACGCAATGACATTATGGAATATTTGCAACAGCAAGGTATTTCAACACGTCCGGGTACACACGCTGTCCATATGTTAAATTTTTATAAAGACACTTACGGTATTGAAGCTGAAGATTTTTCAGGGGCACAGATGGCAAATGACCATTCTATGTCTATCCCATTACATAACAAGATGAATGAAGAAGATTTCCAGTACATTGTTTCTAAATTAAGAAGTTTATAGTTTCGTTAAAGAGTAGGAAAAATATGCCATAAATTCATCTGAGATGAGATAATATTTTTCTTGATTTTATGTAAATAATAGGTGCAGAATATCCCAATCTGAGCCTTAATTTTCTAAATAATACTACCCATGGATTCATTCATTCATTCATTCCAGATGGAAAAACAAAAAATCAAATTTCTATTTGTATTTTCTATCATTTTTTTTTTTAATTGTAGGCAAGTTCCTAGTAAGCAAGTTCCTACTTTTGTTCAATCGGATTTTACCGCTTGTTCTGAGGAAAAAGAGTGCTATCAATGGGATTTTCTCACCAATCTCACTAAAGATGCTCACTTGCCAGGTAGAGACGGTGCAGGTTTATTATCTTTTCATGATACTCTTTGGCTACTTGGAGGGTGGAATCCTACGGTAAAAAACGGACAATTTATTAACAATACCACTAATGAAGTTTTATATTCAAGTGATGGTTTGAAGTGGAATTCTATACTGAATCCTATTCCTTGGGAACAACGCCATTCGGCAGGATATCTTATATTTAAAGATAAAATGTGGATTATTGGAGGTGATGCTAATCAACATCATTACCAAAATAATGTTTGGAATTCTTCAGATGGAAAGACTTGGGATAAAATAAGCGATACTATCCCATGGGGTAATAGAGTATTGCATTATAGTGCTGTTTTTAAAGGTCGAATGTGGGTGATAGGTGGGCAAACTATAAAAAAATTTACTGCAGCAACTAGCTTTTTTAATAGAGTACAGGATACTTTTTTTAATGATATATGGAGTTCTGAAGATGGAACTATATGGCAAAAAATGTCTGATTCGGCACTTTTGAAACCACGTGGTGCTATTGTAGGAAGTGTAATTTTCAATGATAAACTTTGGATAATAGGTGGCGGGCATTATCAGAAAGAATGGGATAATGATGTTTGGTCTTCCGACGATGGTGTAAAGTGGACCTTTGTGGGTGAGGCACCTTGGCAAGGCAGAGTTTATAATAATACCTTTGTTTTTGATAACAAAATATGGGTATTTGGAGGTCATAATGGCAAAGAAGATTTAAATGATTGTTGGTATTCTAAAGATGGTATTAAATGGCATGAGCTCAAAAATATGAATATAAAACAAAGACATGCGGCGGCTGTGACTCAATACAAAAATTGTCTATATGTAATGGCAGGATCAACAGTAGATTCTTTAGATGTTTGGAGAGTTTCACGACAATAAATAATTAATAACTATGTGTGGTATAGCAGGTGTTTTTAATCTTGATGGTTCTCCTTACTCTCTCGGAAATCTAAAGAAAATGGCACAAGCCATTGCTCATAGAGGCCCAGATGGTGAGGGCTTTTTTATTGAAAACAATATAGCCTTAGCGCATAGGCGCTTAGCTATATTAGATATATCACCACGTGGTGCACAACCTATGTCTTCAAAAGATGGCAATTGGGTTATCAGCTTTAATGGCTGTATATATAATTTTTTAGAACTCAAACAGGAATTACAGGCACGGGGGCATCAGTTTGTTTCGACCACAGATACAGAAGTCATTAGTGAAGGATTAGCGGCTTATGGTACGACATTTTTTCAACGTTTGAATGGTATGTTTGCCATAGCTGCTTGGAATAAACATGAAAAAACACTCTACCTTACTCGTGACCGATATGGCGTTAAACCTATGTACTATTGGTTCAATGGACGTAGTATAGTGTTTGGTTCTGAAATCAAAGCAATTATTGCCCATCCAGATTTTAGAACAGAGTTGAATCTTAATACGCTCAATGAATACTTTACTTTTCAAAATCAATTTACATATCAGACTCTTTTCAAAGGTGTTTATTTACTCCCTGCAGCTAATACTGTTCGGATAGATGCCAATACTAAAGAAGTTGTTCATAATGCTTGGTGGGACTACGACTTTAGCCAACCAGATGAAAAAATGTCATTTGAAGAGGCTACAGAAGGAACAACTCGGCTATTTAAACAAGCTGTTACTCGTCAAATGATTGCTGATGTACCTGTTGGCTCTTATTTGTCAGGGGGTATGGATTCAGGGTCTATAACGGCAGTTGCTGCATCGCATGTCAAACGGCTTTGCACTTTCACTTGTGGTTTTGATATGAGTGAAGTAACGGGCGTTGAAGCAAATTACGATGAGCGTAGAGATGCAGAATTAATGGCAAATCACTTCAAAAGTGAGCACTATGAACAAGTGATGAATGCAGGTGATTTAAGATGGTCATTACCACGTGTGGTTCATCACTTGGAAGATTTACGGGTCGGAATGTCTTATCCTAATTATTATATTAGCCGATTAGCATCCAAATTTGTCAAGGTTTGTTTACAAGGGACAGGTGGGGATGAATTGTATGGTGGTTATCCTTGGCGCTATTACCGAATCTTTCAGTCGGTTAATCAACAAGATTTTTTCAATCAATATTATGGTTTTTGGCAAAGACTCGTACCTGATGCTGATAAACACCAACTTTTTACCCCCTCAGTAGTAGGCTCAATTGACCAAGATGAACCAAGACGCATTTTTGAGCGTGTCTTTACCTTTAATAAAAAACTCAAATATGATACGCCAGAGCAGCATATCAATAATTCCTTGTATTTTGAGATTAAAACATTTCTTCATGGTTTACTTTTGGTAGGTGACAAACTTTCTATGGCAAATGGTTTAGAAGAACGTTTCCCATTTTTGGATAATGATTTGGTTAATTTTGCTATGAAAGTGCCTGTACGTCATAAATTAGGCCGCCTTGAAATGATGAAAAGAATTGATGAAAATGATTTTAGAGACAAAAAAAAGCTTTATACTGAATATGATGACGGTAAAAATGTATTACGTAAAGCCATGATGGACATTATTCCTGAAAAAATTATCAATCGTAAAAAACAAGGTTTTTCGGCACCCGATGAAAGTTGGTATCGAGGCGAAAATGCGGAATATGTAAAAGAACTTTTATTAAATAAAAAAACAGTTTCAACAGAATTTATCAATCGAGACTATATGAAGCAAATGATTGATGAACACATGAATCAGGGCATCAATCACCGTTTACTTTTGTGGTCATTTATGAACTTTGAATGGTGGTGTCGTATTTTTTTGAATGGTGAAACTATAAAATAGTGGTTTTGTTTACACAACATAAACGTCTAATAAATGATATGGATAAATTAAATAAATTATTTACACACCCGATTACAATTAAAGATAACTTTATTTACGACGCGCGACAGCACAGTTTAGAGGTTAATCAAGGACAAACAAAAGATATTTTTTCTGATAAATGGACTGAGGTAGAAAAATTTGACAATGTCGAGAAGCTTTATGAGATGCAGTTCGAATGGTTTTTATCACTTTATGGATTTGAAGATAAAGCTGATTTACAGAAATTTTTATCGAAACAAAAATATATTATTGATACAGGTTGCGGCTTAGGCTATAAAGCAGCGTGGTTTGCTGAGATGGCACCACAGGCAATTGTTATTGGTATTGATATTTCAGATGCGGCACAATTAGCCGCTAAAAATTTTAGTCATTTATCGAACTTGTATTTTATGCAAGGCGATATTGCTCAAACGGGCATAAAGTCTAACAGTATTGATTTTGTTGTGTGTGATCAAGTTATCATGCACACAGAAAGTCCTGAAAAAACGTTTGCTCACCTTTCTGATATTACTAAAAAAGGAGGTCAGTTTGCTTGCTATGTCTATACAAAAAAAGCGTTGCCTCGTGAGTTGATAGATGACTATTTTCGTAAGCAAACGCACAATATCAGCAGTGAAGACATGTGGGCTTTTTCGAGCCAGTTAACAGAACTGGGTAAGCGATTATCTGATTTAAATGTCTCTTTTGATTGCCCAGATATACCTGTTTTAGGTATTAAAGGAGGTACTTACGACATTCAGCGATTCATATACTGGAATTTTTTAAAATGTTTCTGGAAAGAAGATTGGGGTTTTGAACTTTCCAAATCTACTAATTACGATTGGTATGCACCCAGTAACGCGAAACGGTTTTCAAAACAAGAATTTGAAGCCATGATTTTTGAAAATAATCTTACAATAGCAACTTTCCATTCTGAGGAAGCTTGCTATTCTGGCAGGTTTTTAAAGTGAAAATGCTATTAAATCGTTTTATCAAGCGGCTTTTCCACTATAAACGCTATCAAATTTATACAAAATTTAAGCGTGTTTTACCTGTGAATGAGCTATTTACGGATCGTTGGGAGAAAGCCCGTTTTTTGAAATTCGGCGAAAAAACGAGTGTTTACGATTCTTGCGTTATTATGGGTGAAGTAAAAGTAGGTAAAAATACTTGGATTGGTCCATTTACGCTTTTAGATGGTTCAGGAGGATTAGAAATAGGAGATAACTGCTCTATATCAACAGGGGTACAAATTTATTCTCATGATAGTGTAGAGTGGGCAATATCTGGAGGAATAGCATCATATGAATATGCAAGAACAGTAATTGAAAACAATTGTTATATTGGTCCAAATACAATTATTGCCAAAGGTGTGACGATTGGTATGGGAACAATCATCGGTGCTAACAGTTTTGTTAAAAAATCTTTTCCATCTAATTCTAAAATTGCGGGTAACCCTGCTAAAAGTATTGTGAACACTAATAATGGTGGATTGTTGTCCATGATTTTATAAAAATTTAAACATGACTATAAAAAAAGCAGAGGCGCAAGACAGTATTAATAGCCATCAAATCTGTTCTCGGTGTATTTATGATGATCGCACACCTGCGATAATATTTGACGAAGCAGGTATATGTAATTATTGTAAAATGGTAGATGACCTTATTGATGAATATTACACTGGAAAGCCCGAAGGAGAGGAAACTATAAATAACATTATAGAAAAAATTAAAAAAGATGGAAAGGGTAAGAAATATGATTGTGTCATTGGGGTTAGTGGCGGGACGGATTCTTCGTATATGGTCTATTGGGCAATTCAAAAAGGTCTGCGCCCTCTCGCTGTTCACTATGACAATACCTGGAATACCTCAATCGCCACCGAGAACATAAGAAAGGTATTGGGTAAGTTGAATGTTGATTTATATACACATGTCATTGATAATAAAGAAGCAGACGATATTTTCAAATCATTTTTTATAGCGGGTGTACCTGAAATAGAAGCCTCTACAGATTTGGCACTTGCAGAAACGATGTATAGAGCGGCAGCAAAATACAAAGTAAAATATGTATTGGAAGGTCATTCGTTTCTTGCGGAAGGTATATCGCCACTTGGAAAAAATTATTTTGATGGTAAATACATATCCAGCATACATAAAATGTACGGAAAATTACCTATGAAGACCTATCCATTAATGACTTTTTGGAAATTCATTAAATGGACAACCATATATCGCATTCAAAAAATTAGACCATTGTGGTATATTCAGTACAGCAAAGAGGACGCTATGACTTTCTTGAAAAAAGAATTTGGTTGGGAATATTATGGTGGACACCATTTAGAAAATAGAATGACCTCATTTTTTCACAGTGTGTATTGTCCTGAGAAATTCAATATAGATTATCGGAATAATAGTTTAGCAGCATCGGTTCGTACTGGTAAAATAGATAGAGCAGACGCTATTACAGAATATTATGAAAAACCTCCTTATATAGAACCTGAGTTGTTAGACTATTTTAAAAAACGACTTGGCTTATCAGATGAAGAGTACACTTCAATAATGAATAAAAAACCACGGTACTGGCAAGAATTTCCTACTTATAAAAAACGGTTTGAGCGATTAAGACCGTTTTTCTATTTGTTGATGAAAGCCAATTTAGTACCAAGAAGTTTTTATATGAAATATTGTTTTCCTGTCAACTAAAAAATTTAAGGTTAGTATCTAATATGATAACAATCGTAGATTATGGCATGGGCAATCTTGGCTCAGTGCAGAATATGTTCAAGCGCATTGGTGTTCAAAGTCAAATCTCAGCGGATTTAGCGGTGATTGCTAAGGCAGAAAAAATATTACTCCCAGGTGTTGGGGCTTTTGACGCAGCTATGCAGCGTATTAATGATGGCGGTTTTCGAGAAGTTTTAAATACTAAAGTTTTAGGTGAAAAAATACCAACTCTTGGTATTTGCCTTGGTATGCAACTACTAACAGATAGCAGTGAAGAAGGTGTTTTGGATGGATTAGGTTGGATTCCTGCTAAAACAATTAAATTCTCTTTTGATAAAACACAAAATCTGAAAGTGCCACACATGGGCTGGAATGAAGTACAAACTGTCCATCCAAGCCTATTGACGGATAACCTTCCTAATGAACCACGTTTTTATTTCGTGCATTCTTATCATGTACAAACCATTCATCCGGAGCATATCTTAATGACCACTCATTTTGGATTTGATTTCCATTCCATTATTCAAAAAGACAATGTTTTTGGGGCACAATTTCATCCTGAAAAAAGCCATAAATTTGGTATGAAATTGTTAGAAAATTTTGCAAAAATTTAACCCCCTCAGTATAATTTCTAAAAATGCTTAAAACACGCGTCATCCCTTGCCTTCAACTCATTGGAGAAAGCCTTGTCAAAACAGTTAAATTCGGCAATCATGGCTATATCGGAGACCCTATCAATACTGTTCGTATCTTTAACGAATTAGAAGTGGATGAATTGTGTTTTCTTGATATTCGTGCTTCTGTTGAAAACCGTTCCCCTAATTTAGCTATTTTAAAACAAATAGCGAATGAATGTTTTATGCCTTTGTCTTATGGTGGTGGTGTCCGTGATTTTGATACAGCCCAAAAGATTTTATTGATTGGTTTTGAAAAAATTGTCTTAAATACTATTGCTTTTAAGACCCCCTCAGTATTGATGAAGATTTCAGAGCATTTTGGGGCACAAGCCGTAGTAGGTTCAATTGATGTAAAAAAAAATATTTGGGGTAAATACCAAGTCTTTGTAAATGATGGTAAAGAAAAAATTAGCCTTGACCCTGTAGAATATGCTCAACAATTGGTACATGAAGGTGTAGGAGAAATTTTGTTGACTTCAATGGATAGAGATGGCACTTGGGCAGGCTTTGATGTTGAAATAATTCGAAAAATTACGGATGCTGTATCAATTCCTGTTATTGCAAATGGCGGTGCTGGTAGTGTCGAACATATAGGGGAAGTTGTCAAAAAAGGGAATGCTTCTGCAGTTGCTCTTGGTAGCATGGTTGTTTATCAAAAAAAAGGAATGGGTGTTTTGGTTAATTTTCCTGATAGTCAAAGGCTTAATGCTATCCTCAATTATTAAATTATTATCAATATGATATTCTTTTTATTGGCTTTAGTTTTGTTTTTTTACTTTATGGCATTAGTTTTCATTGCATACCAATTTGTAGGGACGGGCAGTGATCATTATTTTCACAATTTTTATATTGATATTATATTAAAAAACAAACATCGTTTTTTTTCAAAATTTGAAAATTTTATAGGAGAAATTCATACTACGGATCCATTATTTATTTATAAACTCATTTC
>JANPGW010000075.1:0-7090 GCA_031424115.1 Saprospiraceae bacterium
TCATTTTGATTGCGCCTTTATTTATGGCAATGAAAACGAAATTGGACAAGCGATTTCAGATGCCATGGATAATAAAGAGGTCACCAGAAATGAGCTTTGGATTACATCAAAACTTTGGAATAATCGCCACAAAAAAGCGGATATTCAACCATCCATTGAAATAACCTTAGATAGTTTGAAGCTCGAATATTTGGATTTATACTTGATTCATTGGCCCGTAGCACTCAAATATGAAATCAATTATCCTCAAAATGGAAGCGAAATGGTCGATTTAAAGCACATTCCTTTGACTGAAACGTGGGAAGGCATGATAGCTTTAAAAGACAAGCAATGGGCTAAACATATCGGCGTTTCAAATTTTAGCATCCAAAAAATCAATCAATTAATTGCCGAAACAAGCATTTGTCCTGAAGCTTTACAATTAGAACTGCATCCATTTCTTCAACAGAAAAAAGTTTTAGATTTTGCCAATGCCAATGGCATTGCTCTGACTGGTTATTGCCCACTTGGTTCAGCCGATAGACCTGCCAACAGGATTACAGAAGGTGAACCTAAGTTGTTTGAAAATAAAACGATTATAGACATTGCCAATGAAAAAGGGGCTACACCAGCACAAATTATGCTTGCATGGGCAGTCAATAGAGGCACTTCGGTCATTCCAAAGTCCGTGAATCCACAAAGACTAAAAGAAAATCTTGAGGCGGCTGATGTGGGGCTTTCATCATCAGACATGCAGAAAATCAATCATTTAGACCAACATTATCGGTATATCAAAGGTGATTTTTGGTGTTTGGAGGGCAGTGGTTATACCTTAGAAAACCTTTGGGATGAGGGTTGAATGATATAACACCCCCTCAGTATTAAAAGATAAAATCCGTGACGATCAGCCTTATCTACGTTCCTATGACACATGCCTAACGAGCAAAAAATATACCCTCGTTGTCCCTAATCTTCCAATTTTTCCAATGGAACGGTGGCTGTTGTGTTGGGCTTCTGACCAAACACAACAGCACTCGGTATAGCAAAACTAAACACTTCTAACAACGCAGGGCATTGTTGATTGTGGTGATGCGCCTTTCGGTGTTATTACCTGTACAGTTTATATGAAATTCCATCTGTGGATATGTACTTAATTATAACCTCACAATTACCTATTCCAATAAAAGTATTAACAAACACTCCTCCCTGAAATTCGATTGATTTTGTACTTCCTTCTATTGGTCTATCTTGATAAAGATAAACAAGAGGAATATTAATCATACCATCAAGGCTATCAAGAAAATATTTCGAGTTAGTTATCGGATAATGACCATTTTTGTTCTTATATAGAAGTAAACCTTCTTCAACTCTTTTTACCAAGGTATCATATATTGTTTCTCTTAATCCTTCATGGGTATCAAAAAAATCTTCTGGTCTCTTATTATTTAGATTCCATAATATAATAAGTAATAGCATTCCAATTATTAATAGTATCCCTGTTTTTATAAATTTTAAATTGATATTAAGCATATTGATTCTATTTTTTATTTTATTTAACTTAGATACTTTCCATTTTTTCTGCCACTTCAGTAGGGATATAAACGACCTGAAAATTACCTCCGTTGTCCCAAATCTTACCCTCTCCCAAAGGAACTGCAGTTGTAGTATTGGGCCACTGACCGAACATAACAGCACCGTGCTCAAATATTCAAATCAACTCAGTAAAATACATTAATCTTTTATGAAGTAATTCCATCACTGTGTCAACTGTAGGAAATACTGTATAAATGGTAAAAAGACGCCTTTTGCAGAGGGACTGTAAATTATAGAAACCTGCTTTTTTTTCAAAATAAAACACCTATATTCGCCTTTCAAGTACAAACCATCCAATATGACATCTTTAATCGATAAAACTATGCGCTCAATAATTTTTGTATTCATAATCTTATTTTCCATCGCTCTACAAGCCCAAAAAGCCCCCGATTTTTTAAACCAATATCAAGCAGAATGGGTTGAAAAAACGATGAAAAACATGACGATTGACGAAAAAATTGGGCAATTGTTCATGCCGCGAGGCAATTACAGCGGCAAGGGTTACGACCCTCAAAAGTTGGCCAAATGGGTGAAAGAATACCATTTGGGCGGCATCGCTTTTTTTGCGGGGCAGCCGTCGGTACAAGCCAAAATTGTCAATGATTTGCAAGCGATGTCTAAAATCCCCCTGCTTATCGGGATGGATTTTGAATGGGGTTTAGCGATGCGGCTCGATAGCACACCGCGTTTTCCGTACCAAATGGCATTGGGCGCAATGGCTCAAAATGACGATTTGATAGAAGCAATGGGTCGTGAAATGGGCAGACAATGCAACCGCATGGGCGTGCATATCAATTACGCGCCAGTGGTGGATGTAAATAACAATCCGAACAATCCGGTTATTAATTTTCGCTCGTTTGGTGAAGACAAGTTCAATGTCACCCGAAAAGCCTTAGCCTATATGAAGGGTTTACAAAGCCAACATATTATTACGACTGCCAAACATTTTCCGGGGCATGGTGATACGGGCGTGGATTCTCATTTTGATTTACCCCTTATTGTACATAATAAAACTCGCCTCAATGATATCGAACTTTATCCATATAAAGAATTGATTAAGAATGGTTTATCGGGCATTATGACGGCTCATTTGGCTATCCCGGCGTTGGATTCCACTAAAAATTTGGCATCCACATTATCCACTAAAATTGTCACCGATTTACTCAAAAAAGAATTAGGTTTTCAAGGTTTGGTTTTTACGGATGCTATGGATATGGAAGGTGCTGTCAAATATTTTCCGAATGGCCAAGCTATTGTCAAAGCCATTTTAGCAGGAAATGATGTGATTGAAACTTTTGAAGATGTACCGACGGCTTTTGCGGCTGTCAAAAAGGCTTATACTGAGGGGGTACTCACGGAGGCTGAAATCAACAAAAAAGTGCGGAAAATTCTGATGGCTAAATCCTACGTCGGCTTAGATAAGTACCAGCCCATTAAAATTGAAGGCTTGGTGAAAGATTTAAATACCATTGAATCCGATTTGCTCAATCGCCAAATGGCAGAAGCGACTTTGACTTTGGTGAAAAATCAAAATGATTGGCTTCCGGTCAAAGATTTAACCCAAAAAATTGCCGTTGTTTCGATTGACGCCAATGGTGAAACGCCTTTTCAAAAAATGGCGGCGAATTATACCGCCGTTGACAACTTCATTTTACCCATCAACGCCACCGATTCCGCGATTCAAAAAGTCGTGGCCCAAACCCAAAATCATGATGTAATTATCCTTGGTGTGCATTTACAAAATATCCGACCGGGGGCAAAATACGGTGTCACGGAGAGCAATCAAAAAGCTCTTGCGGCATTATCAAAATCGGGGAAAAGTATTGTTTGTATCTTTGGCAACCCGTACTCCTTGGATAAATTACAAGGCATCAATGAGGCAAAAGCCGTTGTTATGGCGTACCAATTGACACCCTATACCGAAGAGGCAACGGCTCAAGCGCTTTTTGGCGCCATTCCGATGAGCGGGCGTTTGCCGGTTTCAGTCAATCAAAATTTCGCGGGTGGCAGCGGTATTTCAACCAAAAGCATCGGGCGATTGGCGTACGGCATTCCCGAAATGGTGGGCATAGACAGCCGAATCTTAATCTCCAACATTGATTCGGTAATCCAGTTAGGTCTAAAAGAAAAAGCCTACCCGGGCGCAACCGTTCAAGTAGCGAAAGAGGGTCGCGTTATTTACCAAAAAAACTATGGTTTTCACACCTACGAAGCGGCTGCCAAAACCCCGCAGTCAACATCGTCTATCACAGTTGCGAAAGACAACAAAAACGATGTGATGGACGAAAAAGTAAAAATAAATAATGCACCCCAATCCTCAACCCCCAACCCCAAATATACTGAGGGATCTTATCCCGAGAACTCGGGAGTGGTCAAAATGACCGATTTATATGATTTGGCGTCCATCACCAAAATCAGCACGTCCGCTTTGGCAGTGATGCAAACGATGGGCGACGGAAAATTCGATTTGGATAAAACATTCGCCGATTATTACCCGGATTTTGCTAATTCCAATAAAGCTAATTTGCGTTTTAAAGATATGTTGACGCACAAATCGGGCTTACGAGCGTGGATTCCCTTTTGGCAAAATTGTATAGATTCCGTTCAAACGGTTAAAAACAGCGTGGTTTACAAAGAAAAATACGCTAAAAAATTCAAATTAAATTTCTTTCAACGCCTGTTTGGCGGAAAGAAAAAACAGGATAAAAAAATTGCCAAAGCCATAAGAGAGGATAAAAACATGTGGCGAGACTGCTTGAATCCCTCGTCTATTACGTGGTTGCCCAACACATTGTCCAAAACAAAGTCAGCCGAATATCCCGTACCGATTACGGACAGTCTTTTTCTGCATAAAAACTACAAGCAGACTATATTTAACGACATTAAAGATTCACCATTAAAACCTGAACAAGGCTATGTGTACAGTGATTTGCATTACTATACTTATCCGGCACTTTTTACAAAGTTAACCGGAACTGATTGGGAAACGTATTTGAAAAAAACCTACAAAGCCATCGGGGCTAATTCCTTGACTTACAATCCCTTGCGGTTTTACAATAAATCCCAAATTGTGCCAACGGAGTACGATTCTTTGTTTCGGCAAACGCTGATTCACGGGCGCGTACACGATGAAGGTGCAGCCATGTTGAATGGTATTTCGGGTCATGCCGGGCTGTTTGGCAACGCCAATGATTTGATGAAATTGATGCAAATGTATCTTCAAAAAGGCTCTTACGGGGGCACGCAATTTATTAAACCGGCAGTCATTGACAGTTGTACAAAATATCAATTTCCGGAATTGAAAAACCGACGAGGCATTGCCTTTGACAAATTGGATTTCAATAAAAAAATCAGCAATGGTCCCCAATCCGCTTCGCCTGAAAGCTATGGGCACTCCGGTTTCACGGGCACATTTACGTGGATTGACCCGAAATACAATATCGTGTATGTCTTTTTATCCAATCGGGTTTATCCAACCAGAGAGAACGGTAAAATTGGCACGTTGAATATTCGGACAGAAATTGGAGAGGCTATTTATAAGAGTTTAAAAAACTAAAAACTAAAATGAAAAATACTTTATTAGACAGACGCAAATTCCTGAAAGATTCCGCTAAAGCGGCAACCGGACTCGCTTTAATGTCCGCTTTACCCCAAACGGCAAAAGCGGAGCGGGTCATTGAACCACGCATTAAATTTTCAGTCATCAATATCAACCACGGTCATATTTACGGGATGGTGGATGCTGTGACACGGGGAGGCGGGCAATTGGTTTCTTTTTATGCCAAAGAACCCGATTTAGTGGCGGCTTTTGCTAAAAAATATCCCCAAGCCAAACTTGTCGGCAGCCGACAAGAGGTATTGGAAGACAAATCCACCCAACTCATCTTGAGTTCAGGCATTCCGGTTGAGCGCGCGCCCTTAGGTATTGAGGTAATGAAGCACGGTAAAGATTATTTGGTGGACAAACCGGGCATCACATCTTTGGGACAATTGAAAACAGTCCGTGCCGTGCAGAAAGAAACCAAACGTATTTATTCCATCATGTACAGTGAACGCCACGAAAATCGGGCGACTGTCAAGGCAGGAGAATTGGTCAAAGCCGGGGCGATTGGCAAAGTGATTCAGACAATCGGCATGGGTCCCCACCTCATGAACGCCAGCACAAGACCGGCATGGTTCTTCGATAAGCAATATTTTGGGGGTATTATTACGGATATTGGCTCACATCAGTTTGACCAATTTCTGTTCTTTACCGGCTCTACCCAAGCGGATATTGTGGCGGCGCAAGTAGGCAATGTTCATTATCCGCAATATCCCCAATTTGAGGACTTTGGCGACGTAATGGTCAAAGGCAATAACGGCACCGGTTATATCCGAGTGGATTGGTTCACGCCCGACGGGTTGAAATCGTGGGGAGATGGTCGTTTGACTATTTTAGGCACGGAAGGCTATATTGAGTTGCGTAAAAACGTTGATATAGCAGGGCACGAAGGCGGCAATCACTTGTATTTGGTGAACCAAAAAGAGACCATTTACATGGATTGCAGCAAAGAACCCCTACCTTTTGGCGAGTTATTCGTGAACGATGTTATCAATCGAACCGAAACGGCTATGCCACAAGCACATTGTTTTTTGGCGACAGAGTTGGCACTGAAAGCGCAGAAAAAAGCATTGCCATTGCGGTTGGGGAAATAGTTGATCACTTCTTTCAGTTTTTAACTGCCCTTTCGCAGGGCGAAAATTTGGATAATAGGAAAAAAAAGATTAAAAGGCGAACTTTGTCCCGATAAAATCGGTGACAATGAACGATTATGAATTATTAGACATCTACACAGATTACTTAATATCGTCTTTGGGTTTAGTGACAAGCACAGGATTATCCGAATTATTAGATAAAGCTGTAAGTCATGATAAAATCAGTAGAATGTTGAGTAAACGCGAGTTTACCCAAAAAGATTACTGGCATGCCATAAAGAAAATAGTAAGGCGCGTAGAAACTCCCAATGGAATCATCAAAATAGATGACACCATAGAGGAGAAACCACATTCGACAGAGAATGATATAGTGTGCTGGCATTATGACCATACGAGCGGTCATACAATCAAAGGCATCAATATATTAAACTTTCTCTATCAGCCACACCCCAGTAGAGCTTCAAAGTTTTCATTGCCCGTGGCATTTGAAATTATTGAAAAAAAGGAACAGTACTATGATGTGAAAACCAAGAAAGTCAAGCGGCGCAGCGAAAAGGGTAAAAATGAACTTGTTCGCCACCGTTTACGAGTTTTACATCATTACAACAAAGTACAATTCCAGACAGTGCTGTGGGATTCTTGGTATTCTTCGGTTGAAAACTTTGAATTTGTTCACCGAGAACTGAAGAAAACCTTTATTGCTGCGATTAAAAGTAATCGCAAAGTCGCTTTGACAAGCCAAGACAAACAAAGGGGCAAGTTTATAAAAGTCTCGGAACTTGAGTGGCATGAAGCCCAATCTCGAATCGTTTACCTCCAAGAA
>JANPGW010000076.1:0-31889 GCA_031424115.1 Saprospiraceae bacterium
GCAAGGGGTCGCAAAGGGGGACGCAGACAAGGTATGTCCAAAGAAGCACAGCAGAAAGCTATTTTGGCTGAAACGTATTATAAGGAGGGAAAAATGGGTGTCAATCAGATTGCTCTTGAAATTGGCGTTTCTAAAATGACACTATATAAATACCTCCGCGCTCGAAATGTGGAGATAAGTGCCTATCAGCATGCCCATTCTAAACAAGAAGAATAAAGGCGTTTAATTGCGCAAAATAACGCTAAAAATATTAGGCAAATTTTGACTAAAAGTGACAAGGGTAAAAAAGGGAGGGGGGGGAAGAGTAAAGAAAACGACCGTTTTATTGACCCACACGCCATTCAGCAATTTAAAGACTTTAAAACCAAGTCAACTTTGAATACGCTTTTGATTTGGTTGGTTGAGAAAAGAAGCCGTGATTCATTTAATCTTCTATGGCTAAAACAATTCCGCTAGACAGCTTCCCTGCCCTAATCAGAAATAAGTGTATTACTCTCAATCGCCTTTCATAGTGTTCATATTTGAGTAATGAAATTTATGAAGATAACAGCGAGCGCTTAAATTCTTTGGTGGCGCGTTTATGAAATGAGCTTTGTTATGTCTGAATTTGCGCCGCCTAACATAAAGAATTAGATATGAAATATTGATTTGCATATATTTATACAAATGACTATATTTGTTTTTAATAGTATAACATTCACTTGATTGACCTTGCTGCTCTAACACTACACGTTTATACCTTCACAGCGGAAAAGCCTTTTTTACCATGCACTCAGATTAACCTCTTAAAATCAGATTTTACACGTGAACAAAAAACCAAACAATAGCAATACTGAAGACTCTAACCATTCTTTTAATGACAAGCCCTCTCCTCCTCAACAGCGAGGGGCTGACACCTCCTCTGATAATGGTCAAAAAACAACGGGCTTTCAAGCACCTGTAATCAATCTTCCTAAAGGTGGTGGTGCTATACAGGGCATTGGCGAAAAATTCCAAGCCAATCCCGTTACAGGTACGGGGTCTATGACTGTGCCTATTGCCATGAGTGCAGGGCGGGGCGGTTTTACACCCCAATTGGCATTGAGTTATGACAGTGGTTCGGGCAACAGCCCTTTTGGATTGGGGTGGGACGTGGGTTTGCCGCAAATTTCAAGAAAAACGAATAAAGGACTACCACAATACGATGGTTTGCCCAAATATCAGGATGATTTTGAAAGCGATGTGTTTTTATTGTCGGGAGCGGAAGATTTGATACCTGTATTGAAAAGTGATAGCACTCGATTTTTTGAAACAATTGGCGATTTTACAGTCTATCGCTATCGCCCCCGCATCGAAGGACTTTTTGCACGAATTGAAAAATGGGTGAATAATACTGAGGGGGTCACTTATTGGCGTTCCATCACCAAAGACAATATCACCACTATTTATGGTGAAAGTCCAGAAGCAACAATAGCACACCCTACCAATGATAAAAAAATTTTCACTTGGCTGATTGAAAAAACGTATGACGATAAAGGCAATGTGATTGTTTACCAATACAAAAAAGAAAATGGCGCAGGGCTTGACTCTAAACCTATTTTTGAAAAAAATAGAGATGTGTCTAATGCTTACACGCAAACTTATTTGAAACACATTTTATATGGCAATACGATTCCTTATACAAACGCTGATTTCAATACCAATAATAAATGGCTTTTTGATTTAGTGTTCGATTATGGTGAGCATTGGCAAACGGGGGATAATCTACCCTATTTTGACGAACACTATAATTGGCGGGTGCGTCCCGATATTTTTTCCTCATTCCGTTCAGGTTTTGAGATACGGACTTATCGCTTGTGTCACCGAATTTTGATGTTTCACCATTTCCCCAACGAATTGGGTATAGACAATTGTTTGGTAAAAGCCACCCATATTGAGTTTGATGAAAACACCATTGCCACACAAGTTTTGTCAGTCACACATATGGGTTATGGCATAGATGAAAAGGGCAATAATGTCTCAAAATCCTATCCTCCTGTCAATTTTAGCTATACACAACAAAAAATAGATGATACGATTTACGCCATTCACTCGGCAGATTTGCCCCATGTGCCACAAGGCATTGATGGACAGCAATACCAATTCAATGACCTTTATGGCGAAGGACTCAATGGTATTTTAAAACAAAATGGCACGGCTTGGTATTACAAACGCAATCTTGGTGGAGGCGTTTTTGCACCACAAGAATTAATTGGGGCAACCCCTTCCTTATCCGCAGGGGCAAATGTGCAAATTACCGATTTTGGCGGCGATGGTTTAACCGATGTTATGGTGCAAACCGATACGCTCAATGGTTATTTTCAACTCAATGAAGACAACGAATGGTCGCATTTTAAACCCTTTGCCCGTCCTGTCAATTTTGACCTCAACGACCCAAGCCTCCGCATGATTGACCTCGATGGCAATGGCATTCCCGATATTTTAATGACAGACGATGATTGTTTTGTCTGGTATGCTGCCGATGCGTTAGAGGGTTTCAAAGCGGCAAAACGTGTTGCAAAGACGCTCGATGAAGAGAGCGGGGCAAGAGTCGTGTTCAAAGAAAGTTTCCAAACCATTTTCCTTGCTGACATGAAAGGCGATGGCATGACCGATATTGTGCGTATCCGAAACGGTGAAATTTGTTATTGGGCAAATATAGGTTACGGGCGTTTCAGTCCCAAAATCACAATGGCACACGCCCCACATTTCGATTATCCCGACTATTTTGACCCTTCTCGCTTACGTCTGGCGGATATTGATGGCTCTGGCACAACCGATGTGGTTTATTTGGGTAGAGAGGACATCACCTATTGGCTCAATCACTCGGGCAATAGTTGGGGTGAGGTAAAAACGATTCGGCATTTTCCAAAAACTGCCAATCTACACACAGTTTCTGTTTTTGATCTATTGGGCAATGGTACATCTTGCATCGTTTGGTCTTCGCCTTTGCCTGCTGAGGCACAAACGCCTATGAAATACGTGCAACTGATGGGCGATACAACCGGTGAAGGCAATAAACCCTACCTACTCAAAGAAGTGAACAACAATATGGGAGCGATTACCCGATTGAAATACGAAGCCTCTACAAAATTTTATCTCGAAGACCGCAAATTGGGCAAGCCGTGGATTACCAAATTGCCATTTCCTGTGCAAGTGCTTATTCGTCAAGAGGTATTTGATGCCATTGCTGGCAATCATTTTGTCAGCCGTTATGCCTATCATCATGGCTATTTTGACAAGGTAGAACGGGAATTTCGAGGTTTTGGCATGGTCGAGCAATGGGATACCGAAGATTTTACCACCCTGTCAGTCAATACTCTTTTTGAAAACAAGGGGCGCAATTGGTCGGAACAAACCGATATGCCGCCCATTTATACAAAAACATGGTTTCACAATGGTTTTTACAAACAAGGTGGTAAAATCAGCCGCCAATATGAAAGTGAATATTACAAAGGTGATGCAGATGCTTGGTTGTTATCTGATACCGAATTGCCTATTAATCTGAATACCGAAGAAAAACGGGAAGCAGCCCGTGCGCTCAAAGGACGGGCTTTGCGAGTAGAAGCTTATGGATTAGACGGCACGGCTGCGGCAGAACATCCTTATACTGTTTCTGAATCAAAATACCATATCAAAACCATTGAATATAAAAAGGAAAATCGCCACGCTTGTTTTTACGTCTGTGCTTGCGAATCGCTGTCATATCAGTATGAAAGAAATCCGCTTGACCCTCGCATTGCCCATCAATCCACTTTGGAGATTGATGAATTGGGTAATGTCTTGAAATCAGCAGTTATAGTTTATCCACGAAGGATAACGTCTATTTATGCAGAGCAAAATCGGGGGTATGTGACTTATTCAGAAGCAAAGTTTATCAATAAACCCTATGAAACGGGCTGGTATCGCATCGGTGTTCCATTCACCCAAAGCAGTTATGAAATTACAGGATTGACACTCAATAAGCCTTACGAAAAAGGAGCATTAGCCGTGGATATATCCAACGCAATTATAATTCCTTTTGAAAAACAACCCACAACGGGCAGTATAGAAAAACGCTTACTGGCAGCATCAAAATCCTCTTTTTATGATGAAACCCTCACATCTGAATTAACTTTTGGTCAAATAGCGTTTCATGCATTACCTTTTCATGCTTACGAAGCCGTTTATACTGAGGGGGTACTTGACCTGTTTGAAAAAGATGGAACGCCTTTAACTTCTACCACAATTATTCAAAACGAAGCGGGATTTATCCCAATGGATAGTTTGTGGTGGCGCACTTCGGGCAGAGTGATTTTTGATGCCGCACATTTTTATCAGCCGATTCAACAACTTGACTCTTTGGGACATGCCTATATATTGGGTTACGATGCATATAATCTTGCCATGCTTGAAACTTCTACGCAAGTTTCGGGCAAAACGGTCAAATCTTCGGCTCAATTGGATTATCGCATTTTGCACCCTCATTTGCTCACAGACCCCAATGGCAATCGCCAGACTTTGTTGTTTGACCCTTTGGGTATGGTTGTAGCAACGGCTATAATGGGCAAAGTGAGTGAAAATAAAGGCGATACTTTGGTCGGCTATCAACGCCAAGCCGACCCAAGCCCTGCCGATGTGCTGGCAAATCCACACACTTATTTGCAAGATGCAACCTCGTTTTTTCATTACCATTTATTTCACTGGAAACAAACAGGGCAACCTAATTATGCTGTAACGATTGTGCGGGAAACCCATGCAGCGGACACAAACGGACAGCCAACAAAAACGCAAATCAATTTCAGCTATTCCGATGGTTTTGGACAGGCGATTATGATAAAAGTACAAGCCGAACCGGGTGATGCTTTGCGGCTGGATAATGGTCAAGTTATCAATGATTTGGCTGCCAAACGTTGGGTCGGCAATGGGCGTACTGTTTTTAATAACAAAGGCAAACCTGTGAAGCAGTACGAGCCGTATTTCAGCCACACACACGGCTATGAAATGGAAACGGAATTGGTGGAATACGGCGTAACACCTGTGCTGAACTACGACCCTGTAGGCAGAAATATCCGAACCGATTTGCCAGATGGCACTTTTACAAAAGTAGAATTTACCGCTTGGGAACAAGCTACTTTTGACCAAAATGATACCGTTTTAGAAAGTGATTGGTATGGTGAAAAATCTGTTTCTTCCAATATTTATGAAAAACGAGCAGCGACTTTGGCAGCTGCCCACGCCAACACACCGAAAGTTGAATATTTAGACACATTGGGCAGAGTATTTCTTTTGGTGGATGATAATGGCACGGAAGGAAAATACGAAACCCGCTTCGACCTTGACATATTGGGCAATCAAATACAAGTGACCGATGCTTTGGGGCGGTTGATTACCATCAATCGTTTCAATATGGCTAAAGAGCCGATTCGCACCCAAAGTATGGACGCTGGGCGGCGTTGGAGTTTGACAAACAGCATGGGCAATCCTCTCTACCAATGGAATGACCGCCATTTTAAGACCCGTTTTGAATACGATGAATTGCAGCGCAATACAGGTGTTTTTGTGGCTGAAAACGGCAGTGCGGAGGCAATGGTGTATAAAACCATTTATGGTGAGCAACATTCTGCACCTAAAAGCCTCAATCTCTTTGGACAATTGTGGGAAATGTATGACCAATCGGGACGGGTCAATACTGAGGGGTATGATTTTAAAGGCAATCCTTTAAAAATTGCCAAACAAGTAGCGGAGGATTATAAAAACCGTTTGGATTGGGCGGCAGCCACACCTCCCGCATTAGAAAATGAGGTTTTTACCACAAGTTCCGAATATGATGCTTTGAACCGTCCTATAAAAACTATTGCACCCGATGGCAGTACCACGATTTACACGTATAACGAAGCTAATTTTTTAGAAAAAATAGATACTATACTGAGGGGGGGAACTACGGCAACCGCTTTTGTTGAAAATATAGATTATGATGCCAAAGGACAGCGCACCCGTATTCGTTATGGCAATGGTGTCAATACCCGATATGATTATGACCCGAAAACATTTCGCTTAACTCGACTTTTAAGTACCCGCAATAGTGGTAGTGACATATTACAAGATTTAAATTACTACTACGACCCTGTGGGCAATATCACCGACCAGCGTGATAATGCCCAACAAACTATTTTTTACGCCAATAGTAGGGTTGAGCCACATGGTGCATACACATACGATGCCCTTTACCGATTGATACAAGCCGAAGGACGGGAACAAATTGGGCAAAGCAATAACCCAACCGACCCAAAACACGATTTTATCGTGGATATTGCTATCAATCCCAATGATGGACAAGCTATGCGCCGCTATATTGAAACCTACCAATACGATGCTTTGGGCAATATTTTGGAAGTGAAGCATCAAGCGGGTGGCGGTACAGCTTTTCAAAATAATTGGACACGCAGCTATTTTTACAACGACTCGCATCTCTTCCAAACAGGGAAAGTAAGCAACCGTTTGACCAAAACAACGATATTGGGTAGCAATGCCGTTTATACCTACGATGTGCATGGCAATATGACCCAAATGCCGCATCTGCCCACTATGCACTGGGATTTTGCCGACCAATTGCAACAAGTCAGCCTGCCCAATGCCGAAGCAGAATACTATACCTACGCTGCCCCCAATGAAAAAGGCTTTGGCGAGCGCAGCCGGAAAGTAACTGAAAAGACAGGCGGCAAACGCTATGACCGCATCTACTTAGGCGGTTTTGAAATATATCGAGAATATACTGCCAATGGCATAATAGATTTAGAGCGTGAAACTTTGCATATCATGGACGATAAAAGCCGTATTGCTTTGATTGATACACAAACCATAAAAAATCAATCCCCAATCGCTAACCCTCAACCGCTTATCCGTTTTCAATTGTCCAATCATTTAGGTTCTGCGACTATTGAGTTGAATGAAAAAGGTCTTTTGATATCTTATGAAGAATATTATCCTTTTGGGGGGAGTAGCTACCAAGCTGCCAATGGGAGTATGGAGGCTTCCCGCAAGCGGTATCGGTATGTGGGGAAGGAGTTGGATGAGGCTACGGGGCTTTATTATTATGGGGCACGGTATTATGCAGCTTGGTTGTGTCGGTGGTGTAGCTGTGACCCTGCTGGGTTTATAGATGGTTTCAATTTATATTCTTATGTAAACAATAACCCTATCCGATTGACTGATAATTATGGATTTAGTGGTGATGAAAATAAACATACAATTCAAAAAGGCGATACATATTGGAATTTAGCTCAACACAGTAATGGTAAATTTACTGTTAGTGATTTAAAAAAATGGAACTCCTCGGTTGATTGGACGAATTTACAAATTGGATCAGAAATTAATCTAAGTAACCCTAACAATAATAAAAAGGTTGATTCAACTAATATAACAATATCAGGAATTAATATAAATCCAGATTCACATATTAAATATTTACCAATCGAAAATCCAAGTGACTATAACATATCATGGAGTGTAGACATAAAATATGAAGGTAAAATAGGTGCAAGGTTTCAAGTTGGATATGAAAAATCTTCTTTTTTAGTATATGGGTATGCTTACGCAGGTTTAGAATTTAGTGGAATGGGGGAATATAGTCTTACTGATGGAAAAGGAGATGCTTCAATGAGTTTCAATTTCATTTATGGTTATGCAGCGGGATATAATTTTTCTGATTATTATTCCCAAGAAACGAGCTATTCTGGGGTTGTACCTATATATGAAATAGGGAAATCACAAAAAAAACAAGAGTTTGAACTTCAGAAATATAAAGTTCAAAAAGAGAAACCCATAGAGGATAAACCTCCATATGCGACAGATTTTTCGCCATCTAAATTAGATGTAAAAACTAAAGCAGAGATATTTACAACAGCTACATATGATAAACTCCGTGGAGAAACAACATGGAAGACAACAGTTAGTGCTGCTGTAAGTGCTAAATTAAGTATACCAGTACCCATTCCTGCTGTGAATTTAATCAAACCTCAAGTTATATTAGAAGGGTCTGGTAAAGTGTCTTTAATATTTTACGTGAAATTTTCAAAAAAAACACCAACAGTACCTTATTACCATTTCAAAAACTAAAGTTATTATTAAAGAATTAAAAATTAAATTTTACATATATAATTATTTAATTTAATTATTAAAAAAATATCTACCATGCCAAAACAACCATCCAAAAAATCGCAAATCAATAGCTCCAAAAGCTATGAATCTTTCACCTTAGCCATAGTCGTGAAAGACAAAAAGAGCAATACCGCCTTGCCCAACCACTTTGTTGAGGCATGGTTTCACCATACTGACCGTGCCGATGAACTACTCGGCAAGGCAAGAACGAACAGCGATGGCTATTGTGCCATTACGTTCCAATGGGATGTGGCTATCAAAAATCCCCAAATTTCCCCTGTTTATTGCAAAATACTGAGGGGGTCGGAATTGTTATACAATTCATTGGAGGACAGCAAAAGCTGGTGGTTGGTGATGAACCATGTGGATATTCTCTTATATGCGCCCGAGCAAGGCAGCGTGCCGCCTGTGTTGGGCATACCCCTTTCAACAGCGCACCTCAATACTACGCTCAACGACCTTTCTACTTTTTCAGAAGCAGAACGCCCCTATATTTTGAGCAAACTCGAACAGGCTTTAAAATCCCGAGTGTTAGAAACCTTAAATGTTCGGGCAGATGATAAGGCGAAAGAAGTTATCGCCCCTATTCGGGTGGATATAGCAGCCGTCAAAGACCAATCATTTAACCAATTGGTGCAAACCATTTTCCTACCTGCCCTCAAAGCGGATTGTAAGACAAGTGATTTGTTTAAGGAAATCCCTGTGCAAGAGAAACCCGCACAAGACAGCAGAACAGTAAAAGAAGTGCTGCAATTAGACCTTAAACTCGGTGAGCATCCCGTTTTTAACGCCGATGTACGCAAATTGAAAATCCATGTTTTGGCTAAAACGGCAGCTATTAGCCCCGAAACCGCTATTAAATTGGCAGGAAATCCGATTCCTTTGGAAACAGCATCGGAACAGGATTGGCAAAAATTGATTGAAGTGGGTACAATCACAACCACTCAAAAAACGGCTTTGCAATACAATTTCAAATTGGGTAAAATCACAGGCAATAATTTTACTTTGGTGGATAAAATCTATCAAGACAAGCGGATAAAAGACGCAAAAGACCTCACCCGTTGGGATGCTGCCGATTGGAAAAGCGCACTCGACAGCAGTGGCGGCAAAACACCCAATGGCGAATCAGCAGACGATTATGTAAAAACCATGCTGCGGGTCGTGCAACGCAACTTCCCTTCGGCATTTTTTATAGAAAGAAAAGTGCAACGTAGTCTGCCAACCAATACTATTTTAAGCGAATTTAAAAAATTAGAAAAATCGAATTCAAATAATAAACAAAAAGCTGTTATTACTGTCCCGCCCAGTCGGGATGAAGCTGCAAGCATCAAGGGGATAGATTTTTCAAAATCGCCTGTCTTAAAAAGCACTGCCAATACCTATAAACATTTGGGTATTCCAGAAGTATTTGCCGATAGCACCAAGACACCGCAGGAAAAAGTAGTGGCATTAAACACTCGTAAAAGTTATTTACAAACCTTTGCGAACAGCAATCCGAAACTCAACCTTCACACGACCAATTTATTTCAAAAAGATGCACAAGGTAAATCCGATTTCGATTTTGGTACTATCCCACCCGAAGAACAGAACAATGTTTTAAAGCAATTCAGTGCCTATCAACGGGTGACAAGATTGGCAAATACCTTTGAGGCGCAAGAAATACTCTTGGCAGAAGGCTTGGATTCTTCCGCGAGTATAGTGAATACAGCACCCAAATCTTTGAGGCAAACGCTTGGAAGCCAACTGGAAGCTGCCTCTTTTAACCAAGTTGTTGCTACCGCACACGCTCAATTTAATGTGGGTGTCCATACCACAGCCGCCATTCGGGGCATTAATACTTCTCGATTTGTGGGTTTCAGTGTAGAAAACTATCCCCAAGAGCTTATTAACCAATTGCAAGATATAGAAGGATACAGCGAAATGTTTGGTTCACAAGACTATTGTGAGTGCGACCATTGCAAATCCATTTTCAGCCCCGCCGCCTATTTTGTGGATTTGATGCGCTTTATTGAAGACAATGTGCATTTTTGGCAATTGACTACTGGAATGCCGACTACTTACTTGTCCGATTCTGATAGCCAACCTATTTCCCTAAAAGCTCGCCGCCCCGACCTTCCGAATTTGGAGTTAAGCTGTGAAAACACAAACAGTGTATTGCCCTATCTGCAAATTGTGAATGAAATCAAAGAAAGCTATATCCAACACGTGATGTCGGGTATTCGCAATCTGCCACTCAATAACACGGATGTTTGGAAAGAATTGAGTTTATTGCCTCTGTCCAATTCATCGGGTCATAGAATTGGTGCTGTCGGAACGACTTGGAAAAATGGTTTCCGCACCGCTTTTAATCGTCCTTATGAAGAAAGCCAAATTTTGTTGGAGGCTATGGGTCTGCGCTATGCCGATGTGTTACAAGCCTTAAATATAACCGATTTAGGACGCTTAGAAGCCGCTTATTTGGGTGCTTCTTTTGAAGAATACCAAACACTTATCACGCCTGATACACACTTTGGCGATTTGCGAGATTTGCGTTTTGGTTTTCCAAAAGAGGTAACGGGAGTATTTGCTTTATCCGCTTGCCCTGTTGCCCCATTTTTAAGAGCAACCCGATTGAGCCGTGAAGAAATGGATTTTTTATTATCCCCTGCCAGTCAATTGCGTACCATTAGTGCCGCAGTTCGACTTGTCCGCACACCTGTTCCTAATGATGTTCAAAATTTTACAGAAACAATTGTAGGTTTAAACAATGCGACTGTCTTAGATTTTATACACCGTATGCTTCGGCTTAAACACTTATTGCCGTGGACAATACAAGAATTGAACTTGGTTATTCAATCGGTGGGCGGCTTAACACACGGTTCAATTGCAGAAATTGCCCGAATGCGTGAAGTGCAACGGATTTTAGACATCTCGGTTGAGGAATCCATCGCTTTGTGCCAAGAGATACCCAATACATCTATTTATACCCGCCGCATCTACAATGCGTTTTTAAACCTTTCCGTAGATGAACCTGTGGTAGGTATGCTTGACCGTCTTTTTGATAAAAGTAAAATTACGATTCCGACTGGCTCTATGTCACCCAATACGTTGATAACCAATGGTCAATTGCCTTATCTTTTAAAAGGTTTGGGAGCAAGTGAAGCGGATTTTAGGCAGATTTTCAAGACTGTGTTTGGTGATGTGGGGACAACAATTTTGAGCGTAGATAATATTTCAAAAGCGTATCAAGTGGTGCGATTAGCAAAAATTTTGAAATTGTCTGTTGAAGAGTTTTTGATTTTACTGAAACTGTCGGGCGGGTACGTCCTCAATTCGGAGCGTATTTTAAGTTTAAAACAAACAGTGGAACGTTTAGCTAAAATGCCCCTCTCTTTAAAGGACATAGCATTTATTTCAACAGATACAGCGGTTGATTTAGATCTTGATGAAAACATTAAAAAAAGTGTTGAAGCCTGGTTGACAAAATGGTTGGCTGACCCACGGCATTATATATCGGTGGCAGATTTACAAAAATATTTACCCCCTTTGTAT
Source organism: Saprospiraceae bacterium (assembly GCA_031424115.1). Lineage (GTDB taxonomy): Bacteria > Bacteroidota > Bacteroidia > Chitinophagales > Saprospiraceae > JAAFJT01. The sequence continues at coordinate 11,689 of JANPGW010000076.1, forward strand.
CGGGAGTCGCACATCGGTGTTTTTATATCCATGTTGGAAGTAAACAATATTCTAATTCTACTGCCAGAAAGTGATTTGGGTTGCCGCATCGTGAAACTGTCACCCGTACAATTAGGCGATATTATAGATATTTTCAGTGTTTTGACAACAGACCCAGATGAACTTGCCTCGATATCGAGTGAACGTCAACGATTGGTAGATGATTTAAATGATATTTTTATTAATAGTACGTTCCGACAAAAGAGCATTTATGAGCAACTGGGTTTGCAATTCAAAACAGATGGGACAAGGGTACAAGCAATGGCAGCTTGGTACGATGGCTTTTCAGCGGCTTACAATTCAATTTTAGCTTTTTTATCCCACGGCGACAGTGCTTTTGATGCCGTTTCGCTGACAGATTTAATTGATTTATTCAAAAATTTTGACCGCATCGCCTTGCTTTTCAATAAATTAAAACTTGATACAGATGATGTAGAATGGCTCAATGCCAGTATAGGTGATTTTATAACAGGGGCAAACGATGCCTTGACCAATATAGACACGCTCGATGAATTTTTGCGCTTGGCAGGTTACAAACGTTTTAAAGACAAAGCTGGTGACGCAGAAGGTATAACAAAATTCAGAACAGCCTTGCTTCAATCCAAACTACCTTTAACACTACCCGATACATGGTTTTCGACCTATGCACCTATACTGTCAAAAGTATTGGCTTGTGAAGAAGGGCAACTAAAAGCATTGGAGGCTGTTGAGTTAGCCAGTGCAACAACCATAAAAACGATTGACGATTTGACACACCTTGAACGCCTTGTGCAATTAGCAATCCCCCTCAGTATTTGGAACGCTACAACACTCAATGCCTTTAAAGAAAACAATTACACCAATGCACTCATTTATGAAAAGTCTTTGCGCTCGGCTTTCCATGCAAAATACCTCGATGCAGACAGTTATGAAAAAGCCTATGAACCTATCGAAGAACGCATTAATGAACTGCGTCGTGATGTGCTTTGTGCTTTCTTATTGGCACTTGACCAGCAAAACAAATTCCACGATACGGGCGATTTATACGCTTATTTTTTGGTGGACGTTGAAATGAGTGGTTGCGCCAAAGTCTCTCGTATTTTGGCAGCGACTTTGACTTTGCAAACTTATCTCCATCGGGTTTTGATGGGCTTAGAAATAACGGGGGATACGCCACAAATACAAGCCTTTTTGGGTAAAGGACAGACAGAAGATGAACAAACAGAAAAGATTGCCCAGTGGGAATGGCTCAAAAACTACCGTGTTTGGGAAGCCAACCGCAAAGTCTTTTTATATCCCGAAAATTGGATTGAGCCTGAATTGAGAGACGATAAATCGCCTTTGTTTAAGACTTTAGAAGATGAGTTGTTGCAGCAGAAGATTTCTTTGGAGAGTGCGGAGGAGGCATATAAAGAGTATTTGAAGGGTTATTTAGAAATTTCCTCCTTGCTTATCGCTGGTTCGTATTATGATAAAGATTCAAAATGCTACCACCTATTTGGAAGAACCAAAAATGACCCTTATCAATTTCATTATAGAAAATTTTATCCAGATTTAAAACATTGGTCAGCATGGATAAAAGTTGAATTAGCTATTGGTTCTCCTTATGTCGGTCCTGTAATTCACCGCAATCAAATGTATCTTTTCTGGGTTGATGTAGTTTCTCTTGAAAAAACAAGATTTAAAGGTGGGAATAGCGAATTCAATGTTTATGCTCATGAAATAATATTGAATTACTCCATGCTTAATACAAATGGTAAATGGTTGCAGCCTCAAAAAATAAAAATGGGGCAAGAACCTTTCAATAGATATTGGGCATTTAATGATTTCATGGTTCCTGAACCTGGGATACAAGATGACGATATGCGAAAAGAGTTTAGTCGAGATTATTATTTTTCGACTAAGACGTTCAAAAAAATCTACCCACAAATAATTAATGGTAAAATTCACATTTTATATGAGAGAGAAAGTATCCAACGTCATTGGAGTAACGAATATTACTATTTATATAAAGCAGGGTTGTCTTATTCTCTTAATACATTTTCAAATACTTTAAAAGAAGAATGGGTAAATCAACCCACAACTAATGAATATATATGGACAATTTTTCCTGCTCAATCAAATACTGGTTGGTTGTATTTTCAACCACAACCACCTGACATTAACAAACTACTAAATGATGCTGACATTGATATTATTGCTGATAGTGAAGCAAAAGATTGGGATTTGAAAACAACAACAGCGGCTTTAGCGGCTAATGACCCTCGAAAGCAAATTCTAAGGTCAATGATATCGCAAAGACATACCTTCATAGCTTCCCATGTTTCACTATTTAGTATTACGGGATTTGGGTCAAAAGAACTTTTAACTAACGATAAAAAGCCTAAACTACATGTAGTTCATTCAAGTAAAATTGAAGGGTTAAAAAATGGAAGCGATTATATTTTCGAATATGATAATCAAACTTATTTTATACATCGTTTACCTTTTTCGGATGGAATTATGTCAAAGGCTTTAACAAAAATATCCACAAGCGTTACAGATAGTATTATCAATAGATTTACGTTAGGGCTTGATGAGTTTTTGCAGCCTGAAACACAAAAGCTTTCAGAAACTTCATTTTCATTAAGTTTTGATAATGCAACAATTCTTATAAAAACACCAGAAAGTACAGATAAACTCAATTTTTCAGGTGCTCATGGTCTCTATTTCCGTGAACTTTTCTTCCATATCCCCTTCCTAATTGCCGACCATCTCAACGCAGAAGGCAAGTACAAAGAAGCAGATTATTGGTATAGAAAAATATTTGACCCCTCTGGCAAAGTGGAGGTCGGCATGACTGAATCCAAAGACCGCTATTTGCAATATATCGAGTTTAGAAATCAGACAATACCTAAATTATTGGCGATTTTAACAGATGCCGCCGCCATCAGTGTTTATGAAAATGACCCTTTCAATCCTCACGCCATTGCTCGATTGCGGTTGAGTGCCTATATGAAGTCAATCGTGATGAAATACGTGGACAATCTGATTGATTGGGGTGATTCTCTTTTCCGACGTGATACATGGGAAGCGAATTCAGAAGCCTTAATGTTGTATATGCTGGCAAGCGATATACTCGGTGAGCGACCCCAAAAATTAGGCAAGTGTAGTTCTGCCATTGAAACTAATAACTGTGGTTGTGCAAACCCTGTGACTTATAGCAGGCTGATGGAAACAGCCAACCTACCTCCTTTTATTTATTATGTTGAAAACTTAGTGCCTATATCTCATACCCTTGTAGGGAGCAATAATACAGTAAGTGATAATGGACTGACAGGTAGTGTTGTTATTGGATATGAAGATATAAGTCAAAACACAGTCAATAATAATATCGGAACACGAGACCTAACGGGAACCCAAGAAGCTCTGATTATCCCAGATTCTTTTGTAAGCCAATTGGGGCAGCAGGTTTATTTACGCAGTGAAAAGCAACTCGTTTTCTGTATCCCGAATAATGAAAAAATGCTCACGTATTGGGATACCGTCGAAGACCGCCTTTTCAAACTCCGCCATTGCATGAATATTGATGGTGTAAAACGCAGCCTTGACCTTTTTGCACCACCCATTGACCCTGCCCTCTTGGTGATGGCACGAGCGAATGGTTTAAGTCTTGATGATATTTTGGGCAGTCTTTACGCCCCTACACCCGCTTATCGGTTTACTTATTTGGTAGAAAAAGCCAGAGCTTTTGCGGGAACAGTTCAAGGTTTTGGCGGTGCCTTGCTTAGTGCTTTGGAGAAAAAAGATAGCGAGGAATTGATGGTGCTGCGCTCTACGCACGAACAGAATCTTTTGAAAATGACGAAAGAGATTAAGAAAAAGGCAATTGAAGAAGCGAAGGCAAATTTGCAAAGTACCATTGAGGGAATGGTGAATACCATGAATCGGATGATGCAGTATGCGGCTTGGATTGAGGAAAATTTAAATGGGTGGGAACGGACACAACAGATTTCATTACATACCTCTTCAACTTTGAGTGCCATCGAACCGATCTACAATACTATTGCCTCCATAGTAGCACTAATTCCTAATGTAGGTGCTCCAACAGCAATGACTTTTGGTGGAGAGCAACTTGTAGGAGCTTCTGCAAACGGGGCAAGGATTATTAGATCTTTAGCACAACTGGCAAGTATAATTTCATCTTCCGCAGGACTTGAAGCTTCTTTTAAAAGGCGAGAACAAGACTGGGAATTCCAAAAGAAAACAGCAGAGCAAGAAATCAAACAAGTCCAGCAACAAATCGCTGCTGCTACAATACGCCTTGCTATTGCTGAAAAGGATTTAGAAATCCACGAAAAGCAAATAGAGCAAGCGGAAGAAGTGCACGATTTTTATAAAAACAAATTCACAGGCTTGGGGCTGTACAATTATATGGCAAACACCCTAAGCAAACTCCACCGCATGGCGTATAATGCGGCGGTTGACATGGCAAACCAAGCCGAAGCCGCCTTCTCTTTTGAAACAGATAAAAACGATTTTAAGGGCAAACTCGGCACTTGGGATGCCAGCCGTGCAGGTTTATTGGCAGGGGAAGACCTTTCACTCCAATTGCAATCTATGGAAGCTGCCTATCTCAAATGGCATGTTCGGCAAATGGAAATCCGTCAATCGTTTTCCATGTTGATGATTGACCCAGAAGTCTTACAAGCCCTCCGCTCAACAGGCAAATGCACTTTTAAAATACCCGAATGGGCATTTGACCTTCAATATCCCGGACATTATCACCGCCGAATAGTGTCACTGGGCATAACCTTGCCTTGTATCGTTGGACCTTATACAAATGTTGCTGCCACTTTAACGATGACCAAAGGCAGTTTGAGAACAACAGCCAGTGTTAGCCCACCATCAGCAAATGGTTATACCTATAAAGGCAGTTCAATGGTTGCTACCAGCAGTGCCAATAACGATGGTGGACAATTTGAGTTAAATTTCCGAGATGAACGGTTTTTGCCTTTCGAGGGAGCGGGAGCCGTGGACAGCGAATGGGTTTTAGAATTGCCCACAGCGTTTAAGTCTTTTGATTACAATACCATTTCAGATGTGCTATTTCATTTGAGTTATCGGTCAAAATATGATGGTGGTACGTTTAAAACTAATATTGAAACGGGTTTAGCGGCTAAAGCGGGTAATTTAAAACGCTTGATAATTTTAAAAGAAGAATTTCCCGATGCGTGGTATGAATTAACCAAACCTACTCCTGCAACATCGGTAGAGATTAAACTGACGGCACAACATTTTCCGTATTTCACAAAAAATAGCGGAATTATAAAGAATGTCAAAATTGGTGAAATACAACAGACAACTTCTAATTTAAATCTTTTGAATGCCACAGTAACAATTTTATCAAGCAATATGGGAGATGGAAATTTGCTTGTGACGTATTCCATATAGGTGTTTATCTGCTATTTGAAGTCGGGAGTTCATTAACTATAGAGATGTGATGCAAGTGATGATGACCCGATTATTGGGCTTAATACTTTGGTTTTAGAACAGAACGCCTGTTTCCTAAATGGAAATGGGCATTCTCAAAACCAGCACCGAGAGTGTCCTCAAGAATCATATCATATTACTCTTTTGCAGGTCGATTAGTTTTTTGTGAAGAACAAATGAAGTATTTTATTTTCAATGTGTTCTTTGAGATTTTTATTAAAGCTACTAAAACAAAAATGAAATCATAGACTCCCTCTTTTATAAAGACTAACTGGATTTTCTTGCATATATTCTAAAAGTCGCTTTATCGGATTAATAAATTGCACTGTATCTAAGGCACGTGTATACAATTGTCCGTCATTATCCTGCTGTAATTTTATTCTATCAAACACTTCTTGAAAGACAGCCGTTTCTTTTTCGATATTAAAAAAAGCAGCCGTCTCGTAAATTTCTCTAATAATTCGATATTTAACAGCATCTTCTGCAAGCATTTCTAGCTCCAAAGGTGAAATTTTTAATATTCGCTCGACAAGCCTTACTTGTTCTTTATCAAAAATGGGCATCTGATACCCATGCCTATCTCGATGAGCCCCTACCCTACACGCCCCGCTACAATATTCTTTTCGAGGATTAGTTCTTTTAAATTCAATCCCACATTGAGGACATTCAACTATTTCAAATTTCATAATTGCAATTTTTGATATTTTAAAAATACTATTACACGTAACGTTTCTTTTTCAATTACTGTTACGTATAACAGTAATTGAATGTTACACGTAACAGTACTTTAAAAAGAAGCGTTACTTGTAATAGTTAATTAGAGCTGATAATAAAGCTATGATATATAGAAGAAACATTATTTAAGCTAAGCCATGCAAAAAATGAATATTGAAATACTTTGAGATTCGGTTTGCATTACATACATACATACATACATACACAACCAAACATTCTTTACGCTATGTCATGCTATACTATGCTAAAAACGCTGATAAACTTGTTTCAATTAAGTGTTAAAATCAATGCTGATACTGAGGAAGTAAAATCTGAATTTATCTTGAGCAATTACCTATGCTATGCTATGCAAAAAATGAGTGTTGAAATACTTGAAGATTTGATTTGTATTACATACATACATACACGCTTGACAATATGAAGAATTCGTTTTAACAGCAATTTAGAAATTTTAGTGTACCACTTTTCATCGTGAAAAGTGGTACGTTTGAAAATTCAGAATACTATGTGGTGATAGGATGGTAACGTACCTTATATTCAATCACTTTATTGGACTTAATTTAAAGGAACTTGAAATGTAGATTAAAACAGATGAACACCGTTATTGATTCGTTAATGTTTCATCCCCCTACCCTTCCATATTATCCGTTATATTATCCGACAGCAAAAAGTTACTCCTTTCATACTTCATTTACTGAGGGGTATTTTAGAATTCTCAAACTCACTTAATTTTCACAGGAATCCCCATCTTTTCAAACATTTCTTTAGCACCCGCTAATTTTGCAGGTTCTTTAATTTTTTGACTTATGAAAAAATTATAATAATTTTCACTCAAACCTGTGGTGGAATTTTCTATCATGCTATCGAAATTCGCCATGAGCTGACCATTGCCAAGTTCTTTGTATTGGTCAATCATTTTGGCTTTGATAGCGGCGTGTATTTTGGGGAATTTCTTTTTAAACTCATTGATGTCAAAAGATTTGCCTTCGTAGGGGTTCACCTCTTTTTTTTCCTCAACATTTAAACGAGGCTGTTGGTATTGGTTGGCTTCGTTTTCACTGTCAAAAATGTTGAAAAGAATTTTCTCAATCTTTTTTTCCCGACTGTTGCCATATTTATAGTTGATGTCAAAATACAATGAGGTGCGCCCATTGATTTCTTGTTGAGCTATGTCCAAAACCTTTTGTCTGAAATTGTTAAAACGCGGGTATTTATCCTCCACTCCCAGCAGTGACTTTAATTCTTCAATAGAAAATGCGGCTTCCGTAAAGGGTGTGTATTCCTTATTCCGATTTCTTTTTGCTTTCAAAATTTGGAACAAGCGGATAGAGTGACCGCTTTTCATGTGCTTCACTTCTTGAATATTGATTTGAACGTATTCTTTCAATTGTAAAAGAAATGGAAGAGCGTCTTGCGAAAAACGAAACTTAATGGCAGTACCCTCATCATCTTCGACCGGAACGACACTTTGAAACCAGTTGTAGCCTGCTTCCATCGCCGTGCCTTTATAATGCACAGTGCTTTTATGAAAGAATTTTTTATCCAAAAGAGAAAAGCACAGCTCCCGAATATCCTTATACGACGATCCCCATTTTTTATCATCTTCTTTTAAAATACGTTCAATGTCTTTAATGGATGCTATCACATTATCACTCTCCTTCTCTAAATTCGCAATTAGAAAAAGCATAGTCTTTTGCTCTTTGGCTGAGAAGGCATATTGATAATTAAATACCAATTCATTTTCTAATCGAGCGATACTTTTAGTTTTTTTCAATGCCATGAATCAAATTTGATGTAAATTTAGAAAGACTAAATTATATTTCAAAATTAGTCAAAGCAATTTTCATAGTCCCGAGTACTCGGGATAGCTTTTTTAAGCTTCCCTAAAGTAGTAGTCAATCATGTAAAGAAATTATCTTAAATAGATTTATAATAATATGTAAAGCATTGATTATCAATATCTATTTTCTCAAAAAAAGCTATTTATTGATGAATTGATAACTTTACTGAACAAACCCTAAATTAGTAGTCAATCAATACATCACTTTGGTTTATTTATGTTTTTTTTTCTAACCTACTTACTGGCAGGCAGGTCTTCCAATACATTTTATAAAAAATAGTTTTATCAAAAAACCCTAAATAGGTAGTCAATCAAAATCATAAATAATTGATTTACAATGATTTACAAATATTATAACAGAAATAATGTGGTTAAAATTATTTTGTTATATCTATCCCTAAATAAGTAGTTTATCGAACCCTATTCTGGTAGTTTATCAAACCCTAAGTAAGTAGTCGTCGAACCCTAAATAGGTAGTTTATCTACCCTAAGTAAGTAGTCTTTGTATCGCATAATTAATTGATAATCAAATAGTTAGGCGTTCTAAAAAATAAAAAGTATTTAAAAGATTTAAAACAACATAATAAAAGACTTTTTACTTGTTTGTTTTTTATTTTTTAATGATAGATGGAATTGCTTTTTTTTAGATAGACTCTCCCGTTTTTGTATTTTTTTTTGCGTCGGCCGTTTTTTTTCAAAAACAATCCGTTCTTTGCAGTATAAAAACTGAAAAAAACTTTTTTTTACTTTATTTGCAGTAAAATTACTGAATTCTACTACTTTTGTTTTTTTTATTGACGTTTAAAATTATAAAATGGTTATCGCAGTTACAAATCTAAAAGGAGGCGTTGGCAAAACGACAATTGCCACTAATCTTGCCGTCTGTCTGGCATATCAAAACTATGATGTGTGTATTGTTGACACGGATTTAGGACAACAATCTTCGATGGAATGGTCGGGCAACCGCAGCGAAGATTTAAAACCCATTCCTGTTTTCGGAGTCAATGTTAAGCAACTCAACAAGGAAGTGGATGATTTGAAAAAACGCTATGATATTGTTGTCATTGATGGAACACCGCATTTATCAGAGCTTGCCGATAGAACTATTTTAGCGACGGATATTCTTTTGATACCGCTCACGCCAAGTGTCTATGATTTCAGAGGGTTTGAAGGTTTTTTACAACGATTTGACCAAATCAAAAGCGTGAAAGAAGCCAGTGGGTCTGTTACTGAAGCTTTTGTTATTCTGAATCGGGTTGTTCCCAACACCAACGTCAGCAAAGACATCAACGAAGCGGTAGAAGCCTACAATATCAAAATGCTCAAAACCCGACTTGTGAGCCGTATTTCTTACGTGGATACTGCTTCCGAAGGCAAGGGTGTTGTGGAGTATAAGGACAAAAAAGCAAAAGAAGAAATGGAAGAACTCACCCTTGAGATTATTGACCTTATTAAAAATAGTTCAGTAGAAACACTGAAAAAAACTGCATAAACCTTTATTTAACTGCAATTGCAGTATTAAACAGTAATTAACAGTAAAATTATGGCAAAGATTCAACCAAAGAAAGCCTTAAATGTCGCAGAACAAGAGAAAGTTTTACAGACGCTCTATCAGGAAGACAATAAAAAAAGTGGTGGTAGTAAAGTCCGTGTGACGATAGATTTCACTCAGACGATGCACGAACAGATAAAAAACGAAATGGATTATACTGGGCAAACCATCAAAGGTTTTGTCATTACGCTCATCAGGGAATACTTTGAGAAAAATCAAAGATAAGTACCGAGCAGTTCAGAGAGAGAGTTCTATTTTCAATGAAGAAAGCTGTTTTTCGGGCTGTGAGGAGATAAGTATATTTATTGCGCACTTATTGGAGAAATGGCTTTTCAAACCTCTTAGGAGAAAAAAAACGATTATAGCTGCATTACAGGCATTTAAAATAATGTAGAAACGCCGATACTACTGTAAATTAACGTAAAATGCAGTATAAAAGCGTTTTTTGCAGTATATTTCAGTTTTAAAACGCTATTTGCAGTATTAAATCAATAAAAATTTATTGCTATGGAACAAAATAATAAAATCGTCCTTTTTCAAGAAAAGCAAGTTCGCAGAGTTTGGCATAATGAAGAATGGTGGTTTCCTGTCAATGATGTGATTGAGGTGCTCACAGATTCTGTGAATGCCGCAGACTACTTTAGGAAGATGTTGCGCCGAGATAAGGAACTTGAAAAAGGGGTGGGACAATCTGTCCAACCCCTTTTTGTGGAAACCACTCGAGGAAAACAAAAACTAAAGTGCGCCAATACTAAAACAATTCTCCGGATTATTCAGTCTATTCCATCGCCCAAAGCGGAGCCTTTTAAGCTATGGCTGGCAGATGTGGGCTACGAACGCATCCAAGAAATAGAAGACCCTGAATTGGGCATTCAACGAATAAAAGACATTTATAAAGCTAAAGGCTATCCGGATGAATGGATTGAACGCCGTTTGCAAACCATTGAGATTCGGAAGCAACTCACTGAAGAGTGGAAAAATAGGGGAGTCAAAGAAGGGCAGGAATACTCCATTCTCACGGCTGAAATTGCACGCGCTACTTTTGGATTAAGTCCGTCAGAGCACAAAGATTTTAAGGGATTAACTCAACCGACTGATAATCTGCGCGACCACATGACACCCCTTGAACTCATTTTCACGGCATTGGGTGAAGAAATGACGCGGGCTTTAACCGTTGAAACAGATGCAACGGGGTTTCAAGAAAATGCGGAAGCGGCGCAACGGGGTGGGAGAGCAGCGGGCAAAGCCCGCATTGCAGCCGAAAAAGAGACAGGTGTCAAAGTCGTTTCTCCCGAAAGCTTTTTGAAAAAAATTAAAAGCGCATCCGAAAATACAGGACTTCCTGAGAATAAAGATTAAAATTAGTATTAAAATGCAGTTTTAATACTGTAAAAAACTTTTTATTACTGTAATTTCAGTTTAAATACTGTAAATGCAGTAAATATCATTATAGCTAAACCAAATTTCAAAATATGATTACAGGTGAATTAAGGTCGAAGATTGACAAAGTGTGGGAAGCATTTTGGACGGGTGGCTTGTCGAATCCTTTGACGGTGATTGAGCAAATGACGTATTTGCTTTTTATCAAAAGGCTCGACGAAATGCAAACCCTCAAAGAGGCACAAGCCAATTTTATGCAACAGCCCATTCAAGAGCCGTTGTATATTGAGGGGGAGTACGAATTGCGGTGGAGTCGTTTTAAAGATACAGACCCGGAGGTGATGTTCAAAACCTTCACGAAGCCCGATGGCGTTTTTGATTTTCTGCGCAATATTGGCAATCGCTCGGTGGCGTTTACCAAGTTTATGAAAGGGGCGACTTTTATGATTCCGACGCCGCGCCTTTTGGCTTCGGTGGTGGAGATGATTAGCAATATTGACATGACCAACCGCGATACGAAAGGCGATGTTTACGAATACCTTTTGAGTAAAATTGCCAGCGCGGGGCAGAATGGGCAGTTTCGCACGCCGCGCCACATCATCCGCATGATGGTGGAAATGGTGCAGCCGACCCTTGAAGATGTAATATGCGACCCGAGTGCGGGGACTTGTGGCTTTTTGACGGTGGCAGGGGAGTATATTCGGGAGCATTATAAGAATGAATTGTACACCGACGATGCGCGTAAACATTTCCAAGATACGATGTTTATGGGCATGGAATTCGACCCGACGATGATTCGCATCGGGGCGATGAATTTGATTTTGCATGGTATCGAAAATCCGCAGCTGAGCGACGTGGATGCTTTGAGTGAAGCGAATACAGGTTTTACTGAAAAAGCCTCTTTAATTCTCGCTAATCCGCCTTTTAAGGGTAGCCTTGACCGTGAAGCGGTGGATGGTAGAATATTGAGCGTGGTGGATTCCAAAAAAACGGAATTGCTCTTTTTGGCTTTGATTCTGAAAGGTTTGACGCTCGGCGGACGGGCGGCAGTGATTGTACCCGATGGCGTTTTGTTTGGCAGTAGCAATGCCCACCAACAATTGCGGAAGGAATTGATTGACCGTCAGAAATTGCAGGCGGTGATTTCGATGCCGAGTGGTGTTTTTAAGCCTTATGCGGGGGTGAGTACGGCTGTTTTATTGTTTACCAAAACCGAAAGTGGTGGCACGGATAAAGTCTGGTTTTATGATATGCAAGCCGATGGTTTTAGCCTTGATGATAAACGACAACCGATAGAAAAAAATGATATTCCTGATATTGTGAAAGGCTATCACGCTATGCAAAAAGCCCCCTTTGGGGGTTTGGGGGCTCGGACAGATAAAAGTTTCCTCGTGCCTGTGCAGGAAATACGAGATAATAAGTATGATTTGAGCATCAATCGCTACAAAGAGGTGGTGTATGATGAAAAAACCTACGCCAAACCCGCCCAAATCATCGCCGATATTGAAACCTTAGATGCTGAACGTGCCGAATTGATGAACCAGTTAAAAGACTTATTAGTATGATGTGGGAAATGGTGAAAATAAAGGATGTATCAAAGCAAATTAGAGGAGTTTCATATAAACCAACAGATTTATCAGAATTGGGGTCTCATTCTCACTTGCCTGTTTTAAGAGCTAATAATGTCACTGAAAATGGGATTAATTTAGAAAAATTGGTTTATGTAGATGCTAAATGTATTTCTGCAAGCCAATTATTAAAAAAAGGTGATATTTTAGTTGTTGCAAGTAGTGGTAGTAAAAGTATTGTAGGAAGAGCAATTTTAATTGAAGAAGATTTCAAGGGTTCATTTGGTGCTTTTTGTAAAGTTGTTAGACCAAAAGATAATATTATTGATAAAAATTATTTGGGATTTTATTTTAGGTCTCCTGAATATCGAGATATTATATCCAATCTTTCAGCAGGTGCTAATATTAATAATCTTCGTAATGAAAATATTGATGATTTAGAAATCCTCTTACCCCCCCTCAGTATCCAGCAAAAAATAGCGGCAATATTGGACAAAGCAGATGCCTTGCGCCGCAAAGACCAAGCCCTGTTAAAAAAATACGATGACCTCGCCCAAGCTATTTTCATTGATATGTTTGGCGACCCTGTGAAGAATGAGATGGGGTGGGAGGTGAGGAAGTTGGGGGAGGTTTGTGATTTCCCTTCTGGTCTTGTTAGTCCAAAAATATCTCCATATTGCGATATGTTTCATGTGGGAGGAGATAATATTGATGGAAAAACAGGACGTATTTTTGGATTAAAAAAAACTAATGAATTAGGGCTAATAAGTGGTAAGTTTTATTTTACTAACAACCATATTCTCTATAATAAGATTCGTCCGTATCTGAATAAGGTCGCTGTTCCTGATTTTGAAGGTATTTGCAGTGCAGATATGTATCCTTTATTAGCTAAAGAAAGGTTTATTTTAAAAGAATACTTATATTTTATATTGAGAAGTAATCTTTTTCTTGATTTTGCTGATAAACAATCAAGAAGAGCAAATATTCCGAAAATAAATATGAAAGAAATGGCTTTATTTGAGTTTCCTGTCCCAGATATTGAAATTCAGCGTTCATTTATTGAAAAATGTATAAAGTTAATAGCCGTAAAAAATATACTATTTCAACAAGTTGAAAAATCCGAAAGCCTCTTTCAATCGCTTTTACAACAAGCGTTTAAAGGGGAATTGGTGTGAAAAGAGGGGAGATAGATTATATCTTTTAAAGAAAAAATTAATTTTGTAAAATAGAAAAATGGTGGACGTACAAAATATCAATCTATACCGCATTGTGCATCGAGACAATGTAGCGTATATCCTTGAGAAAGGGATGTTTTGTTATGGCCATCCATTTTTCGACCCCGACAATATTTTTATAGGGGATTCCAAATTGACCCAAGAACGCCATAGTTTTGAGTTGCCACTTACGGATTGTGGACATTTAGGCGATTATGTACCTTTTTATTTTGGTTCTCGTTCACCTATGTTGTACAATATTCACACGGGTTATCGAGGTATTGAACAAAGACCGCAGTCCGAGATTGTTTACATCGTCTGTAAATTGCAATGTTTGATAGAAAAAGGCTATATAGTTGTATTTACCGATGGACATGCTAAAAATAAAGTCACTCGCTTTTTTACAGATGCGGAGGAATTGAATCAAATGGATTGGGAGAGTATCAAGGCACTACAATGGGATAATACAGACGCCAATCCCGACCGAATGCGTCGGAAGCAAGCCGAATGTTTAGTCAAAAGTCAAGTACCCCCCCAGTGTATTGCCGCTTTAGTAGTTTATGATGTAGCAACAAAAAAGGCTATGGAAACACTGGTACAAAATAGTGGGTATCAAATAGGTGTTCATATTAATCCTCTTAAGCAATTTTATTACTGAAAAATTGTACAATTCCTAAAAAAATTGTATCTTGTTTTGTTGCTGGAGATAAAAAAAATATAAATTTTGCATTTAAATTAAAATAGTTGTAGTGATTACATACCAAATAGGCAATTTGATGGAAGCCCAAACAGAGGCATTGGTGAACACCGTGAATACGGTCGGGGTCATGGGAAAGGGTATTGCCTTACAGTTTAAGGAGAGATTTCCACATAACAATAAAGAATACATAAAAGCTTGTAAATCAGGTACTTTTGATATTGGCCAGTTGTTAATAGTGGACGAAACGACACTTGAAGGAAGGAAAATAATTATCAATTTTCCGACAAAAAAAGACTGGAAACACCGTTCGGCGTATGCTTATATTGAAAGTGGTTTAAAAACTTTAGCAGACGAATTACAGAAAGGAAACATAAAGAGTATTGCTATTCCGCCACTGGGTTGTGGCAATGGTGGTTTAGATTGGGCAAAAGTTAGACCCATGATGGAGCAATATTTACAAGATTCGCCTGTCGATATTCAGATATACGAACCCAATGATGCGATAAAAGCACATCTACAAAAAGAAAATAAGAAACAAAAAGAAGCTGTTTTAACGGATAAAAGAGCCATGCTTTTGTATGCTATGTTCAACTACGAGTTAAGCATGGGCGAAAACACCAATGTTTTTGTTGCCAATAAATTAGCTTACTTTCTTCAAAGAGTCGGCGAACCGATGCGATTGACCTTCAATAAAGCTTCGTATGGTCCTTATTCAGCACAAGTTGCCCATGTTTTGTATCAACTCAATGGAACATATCTTAAGGGTTTAGAACAATTTGAAGCAAAGCCCTTCGAGCCTTTGTTTCTGAATTATGCAGCATATGATCAAATAAAAAAACACGTAGAACAATCGCTCACGGCTGAACAACGACAACATTTGACATCATTATCTCATTTGATACATGGTTTTGAGAGTTTTTTAGCTTTAGAAGTATTAGCGACAGTTGATTTTCTTAAAAAAGAAAACCCTAAATTAGACAAAGCAGGCATTGCCCAAGCTATTGCTGAATGGTCACCCCGCAAAAAACAACAAATGACGGACTCTCTGATAACGATAGCATTGGAGCGTTTGAATAGTTATGGTGATACTTTTATCATGTAGAGATTGCAGATAGTAAATTTCTTGTGTTTATTTTTTTCCGCTATAAGAGGCTGTCTCAAAAGGGTCTACCTGAAACTGCCCGTACAACGGGTCAACCGAATAAAATTTGGCTTTGCGGTTTTATTGTTATGAGCCCGTAGACCTTTACCCAATCTTTGTCGGTTGCTTTCTCTGGTTTGAGGACGCAGGATTGCATTTGGCACAAGTCCATTGAGTAAAAAATGACGATAAAAAAATAGGCTCACCTATGGCACATCAAGCTGCTCTGGCATTGGGTTTGGACTTATTAGCCATTTGTTTGTTTTGTTTATTGCCTTTTTTCTCTCTACCCACTAATGTCATGGCATTGGCAGTGAGAATAGCACAAAAAAGATAAGCCAATTGAGTTTTCGGGGTTTTGGTTTTAATTTTGAGGAGATCATAATGCTTTTTTTCATTGCCAAAACTCCCTTCCATATGAGTAGCTCTGATAGTATGAATGGTTTTGATACCCTTTATTTTGTCTTTCTTTTTATCTTCATCCGCTGGAAGTTTTCCCTTGACCTTGAAACAAGTAGCGATGTGGTTTTGGGTGGCGAAGCGGCGATTGCTATTGGTGGCGTAGATTTGGTCTGCGCCGCACTGCTGGCATTTACCCGTCAGTTCCTCATAGGCTATGCAGACTTTTTCAAACCGGGTGCCTTCATTGAAATTATCAAAAGAGAATTTTTCGATAAGATTAATTCCCCCAATGCGGAGCATATTGACTTTAGAGCCAAATTCGACCTTTTTCAGCTCTTTTCCCCGAACAATGGGGCGAATATGAGGTTGATGAAGGGATACAATCCGGTCTTTGACGGACTCTTTGGGGTTGTCAAAAAGTTGTTTTTGTTGACTGTACACCTTTTCAATGGTTTTAAGACGGTGGATAAATCGCTCTTTGAGCGGCTGAAAACCTATCTCTACTTCACTCTTTTGTTGATGTAAAACGACCAAAGGTTTTAGTAGACCTAATCCTTTATTCAACCAAAACAACAACTGCCCAATACGATTTCTAGTCTGAGCATGCGTCTTACGCCGACTTTTATCGTAAGCCCGTTGGCGCGGCAGTTGGTCTTCATAGCGCCGATACTGCTTCTTGAGACTTCCCACTCCCAAATGTTTACTTATTTTAGCGATGGATTCAAAAATCCACTCGCAACTCTGCCACAACAATTTGACCGAAGACGGATAGGCTATCAACACTTCATAAGCCGTCGCATCGCTCAGTCGCAAGTGAGGATGCTCCAACTCACCCTTCCAGGCCTGTAACTGAACAACATTGAGACTGTCTAAGTCCATATGGCTACCCAAAAACACCCGCCACCGACAAAATAAATCCTTATCCTTAATCTGTTCATCATCTCTGAGGTGCATAAAACAGAACCATTGGTATACCTCACATTGGTTCAGCTTCTCTAACAACTTATTATCGCTTAAGCCATTGTAATAGGATTTCAACACCTGAGACGCTAAGGCACCTCGAATATCTAACCAACCCCACTGCGGTACGTGTGAACCTTGTTTTTTAGCACTTTGGGCGATGCTCTGTGCTAAGGTATCAAAGGGTATTTTCTGCCATAGCTGACCTAAATCGCTTTGCAAAAAACGATGAAATGCTGGCTTGACCCCAAATTCAATGGGGAATAATTGCAATTGCCGAATTTTATTCGGTTCTTC
Organism: Saprospiraceae bacterium; assembly: GCA_031424115.1. Taxonomy (GTDB): domain Bacteria; phylum Bacteroidota; class Bacteroidia; order Chitinophagales; family Saprospiraceae; genus JAAFJT01. The sequence goes on from JANPGW010000076.1 coordinate 28,968, forward strand.
GTGACTATTATTTTTGTTCATGTCCCGAATTTACGCCTTTTTAACGTATTTCGGGACTTTTTTACAAAAAAAAATCACCTAATTTGCTGATAATCAACTTATTAGGCGGTTTCAGGTAGACCCTCAAAAGGGCAGCCTCTTGTTTTAGGCTGAATTATGTAAACGCCCCCGCCAAATGAGGGATTTATAATTTCTACTGGATTGTTGAAGGCTTAAATGTGAAGTCAAGTCAAAAAAACGGCATAATGAGGCTTATGCGGCGGCTTTTTTCCTTAAATTATGAGCTAGAGCCACTAAACCGAGTTCAATTTCGACCTTTACGATCGAGCGCAGGCGAAACCGCTTGAAGTAGTGGTTGTTTTTGATATTGCCAAAGACAGGCTCGACATCGCAAGGTCGTTTTTTTCGATGTTTTATGCCTTTTTCGGAATTAAGATTTTCCCGCGCTTTGGTTTTGAGCCGCCTGAGATTATGATTGGTCTGGACAACTCTGTTTTCTTTGGCTTCAAAACATATCCCTCGTAAGGGACAGCCTTCACATCTTTTGGCTTGATAGCTGGTAATGGTTTGTTCGAACCCTGTTTTTGTTTTTTGTTTATGAACGCTTACCTTGGTCATGTGTTGCCCCATAGGGCAGACAAAATAGTCGCCATCGGGGTTATAATGCAGGTTATCAATATGCCCTATTTTGTTCTTGAACTTGGCTTTTTGCTCGTTATGAAATTGATTGAATTTGACATAAGCCTCAATATTATGCTCCTCTAAATACACATAGTTTTCTTCCGACCCGTAGCCTGCATCGGCTGTTTGTTCTTCTACCACATCGCCAAACTGTTCTCTTAAGCCTTCCATGTGGCTGATTAAGGTATTCGTATCTGTTGGGGATTGATGAATACTATAATGGACTATAAATTGATTTTCGGTAGAGATTTGACCATTATAAGCGGCCTTGAGTTGACCATTTTCCATGTGGTCTTCTTTCAAACGCATAAAAGTGGCATCTTCATCCGTCTTGGAATAAGAATTGCGCCCGTTCAGTATTTGTTCTTTTACCGCATATTCTTCTAATTTCTGGGGATAGTTTTTCTCGGCATATTTCAGCTTATCTACTTTTTTTGTATCTATTTTATCTACTGTTTTGTTGGCTATTTGCTCTTTCAAGGCTTCGTTCAACGTCGATATGGTCTCTCTCACTTTTTGAGCATCTATTTGTTCGAAAGCCGGTAGTTGTTTATCCGCCATCTCCTCAGCGGCTACCCCCTCAGTATAACGCCATAATTCCTCTATTTGAGCATACAATTTCTTCTTGTTCGTCTCTATACTCTTACCCCAAACAAAAGTGTATTTATTCGCATTCGCTTCTATTTTTGTTCCATCCGTGTAGATGCTTTTCAAACTAATATGACCACTTTCCACCAACAATAATACAACTTGTCGGAATATCTCTTTCAAGCTATCCTTTAAGCGATGACTCCGAAAACGGTTCAAAGTATTATGGTCAGGATAACTCATCCCACTCAACCACATCATATGGATATGCTCCTTTAAACCATTCTCCATCCCGCGACTCGAATAGATATTCTGTAAGTAACTATACACCACCACCTTCAATAGCATCCGTGGATGATAACTCGATGTGCCGCCACTTTCATAATTCGATTCTAATAGACTTATATCTAAGGAGTCTATGACTGAATTGACCACCCGAACGGGGTGATTCTCCGCTATTAATTCTTCTAAACTCGGTGGCAATAACAGTATTTGCTTGTTATTGTAGGGCTTGAAGACCACGTGATTATGCAATTTTTCCTTCGATTTCATCCTACAAGATACCTATTTCCCTTCGATTTTTATAGAAAAAATAACTCTTTTTTACATGAAAACAGCTCTTTTTTAATTATTATTCAAGTTGCCTAAGGTGTGATGAGGCGTCCAGCGAAAGGGCAGGTTGGTTATATGAAATGAGGCTGCCCTTTTGAGACAGCCTCTTTCAGTGAGAAAGAGTTGTATACTGAGGGGTATACATTTAAATAATGGAATATGCAACAACAGTACTTAATTGCATTTAAATTATTATATTTGTGTTTCAAAAATATCAAAAACCAAATTTTGTAATTTTTACCCCTTATACTTCTGGATTGTAAACACATGAAATGATTGACGAAATTTAAGCACTATTCTGTAACACACACATTACAGTTTTATCACTTCAGATAAGTTTATGATGATGTAGTTATCGGGGCATTGACTTAAAGCCATGATATACAAAACAGATGAACCCATTGAACCCTTCTGGGCAGAATTTTCAAGCGAATCTAATGGTCGTGACCCTCTCGCTATACAAAATAGCAGTGTTGTTATTTATTCCAAAACCATAAGAGGAATTACCAATGTAACCAATCGGATACGGTACAATGGCTTTTACTGCTGGTTGATGGATAGTATACTGAGAGAAGTAAACAACGGAGAGCGCAATTCGTTGGAAGAACAAACACGCTATATCAGAAGAGGGGAATTATTACTCGCTTTTATGATGGTAAACGAATATCCAGAAGTGACTGGAGTGAGTGGTAGTTCATACGCAAAGAACAATATTGACGCAATTATAGACTTAGCCACAGGAGCCGACTGGGATTCGCCCAATCGAAAAAATAAAACTTACTGGCAGGGCAAATTGGGTGCTTTTGGTCAGTATTTCATCGGCTCTATGCGCGATTTGGATTTAATTTATTACCCCAAAGAAGATTTGAATATTTATACGATAACAGAGCATGGGAGTGAACTTGTCCTCTTCCCTTACGCCGCAACCGGATAAAAGTATAGTTTTTTATTGAGTTGTTCAAATTCATCTGGAGTTAAATAGCCTACTGAAGAGTGCGGTCTATGGAAATTGTACACCTGCCACCAGTCTTGTAAGCACTC
>JANPGW010000077.1:0-13190 GCA_031424115.1 Saprospiraceae bacterium
GAATCTTTTGCCGCATGAGATACCGTGACTTTAATTGAGCCGTTCCCATTTATTGACCCTGCAATGACTTTATTGCCTTTGGTTTTTTGAACAGGTTTGGATTCTCCCGTTAACATACTTTCATTCAAATAACTTTCACCTTCTACTATTATTCCGTCGGCAGCAACCTTTTCGCCCGGTTTTACAAGAATGACATCATTCTCCTTTAAAGTATCCGTTTTGACATCATGTACCATATCCTGCATGACCATGTGGGCATCAGAGGGCATGAGTTGCACCAGTAATTCTAATTCTTTTGATGCTCCTGCAATCGATTTCATTTCTATCCAATGCCCTAAAAGCATGATGAGGATCAAAGTGGATAATTCCCAAAAAAAATCCATGCCTTCTAACCCAAATACAATCGCTACACTGTAAACATAAGCCACCGTTATTGCAAAGCCAATCAGAAACATCATGCCCGGATTTTTCGTCTTAACTTCATCCATTAATCCTTTTAAAAACGGCAGACCGCCATATAAAAAAACCAAGGTTGATAAAGCTAATAAGATATAATTAGACCCCGAAAACTGCCAATTGACGCCCATAAATTGTTGTATCATTGGCGAAAGCAGCATAATCGGAACAGTCAATGCCAAAACCACATAAAAACGTCTGCGAAAATCAGCAATCATACCTGTATGGTCAGAGTAATTAGAGTGATTGTCGTCCGCAGCTTTTATGGGTTCTAAATTCATCCCACACAATGGGCACTTACCCGGCGCATCTTGAATGATTTGCGGGTGCATAGGGCAGGTGTATTTTTGAAACTGGTGTTGATGATTCATAGTAGTTTGTTTTTTTTTAATAAAACTGAGGAGGCAAATAATCTCAGTAATCTGGTTGTAGATGTATCATAAATTTAAGCAACAATCAAAAATGTCGGTTAACTTTGTTAATCTAATGTGTAATCAGGGCTGATTCGCCCATAATAAGCCTATAAAATCCTATACTTTTAAATCAAAATTATTATTTCCTACAAGTTTAAAAGTATGAATCATGAAAAACGTCCTTTTTATTACATTCTTGACAGGCCTTTTTGCTTGTTCATCCCCCGCCCAAAAGAACAAAATACAAATAGATGGTAAAGCTTTTAAGATTGAGACCTTTGTAGATGGAAAAGCAGACGGTACAGAAATCATGTCCTTCAAAAACGGACAAGTAGAAAACAATGAGTGCATAAAATGGGGATTCACCGCAGCCCCTTATACTTTTGATGAGAAAAATGCCACTTTTAAATACTCCCTCACAAGCCCTACAGAAGGCAAATTGATGTGGGAAGGAACTGTCAGCGGCAATCAAATCAGCGGACAATACGTATGGGTTAAATCCGGTCAAAAGGATATTCACTATACTTTTAAAGGGAATGAAATGAAATGACATAATTTGCTAATACTCATATTGAGGGGGGAATTTATTTATTCAATTTGAATTTTTTACCCCCCTCAGTATTTACCTATTTTTGGCACTATTTCAATCTATTGTTGTAAAGAGTAAAAAATAAGTTGGTCATTTTTTTTGCAACACATAGGAAAACAGATCACTTCTTTTTCTCCATCTTCATCCCTTTCATATCTTCCATGCCTTTCATAGATTTCATCATATTAGGATGTTCTTTCATAGAAGTCATCATCATTTTACACATTGAAGAGTCCGCGTCACACATCGCCATTGTTTTGTCCATCATCATTTTGGCCATAGCAGGATCTGTTTTACACTTTTCCATCATTTTGTTCATCATGTTTTCGTCCATTTTCATATCCCCTTGTCCCATAGCCATGCCGCTTCCATGTTTTGTCTTCATTGAATCCATGACCTCTTTCATGTAAGCATCATTATTCATCAATACTGAAATGGTTTTTCCGCGGGAGTCGGCTTTTTCCAAAGTTTTTTCAGGTGCTGGATTGTCACATTGCGTGAAAGTCATCAACGCTGCGACAGCTAATAAGAGAATTTTAATCTTTTTCATTTTTTATGAATTTTTATTGGTGAATGAATTTTCACACTGTAAAAGTGAGTGTTTTGTTAACCAATAACTTTACATAACTTTATTTAAAAATTACATAATTCACACATCATAGATATGAAATGTTATACTCTACTCAGATTAGGCATAGCCACTAAACATATAGCATTGTGACTATGCCCAACATAATAAAACTAATTCTGGACTTTTTTCTTTTTTCGATGCGTTTTTGAAGTCATATTGTTATTATAACAATGTAAAGTACAAGCCATAGCTTTGTAATTATTATGGACATTACCGATGACCTTACCATTGGCATCTAAAACATCACATGTTTCAGAATCAGTATTTTCCTTCAATTTATACACTACCGCTCCATTGGCATTGTAATAGGTTAAACCGTCTTTCCCCATTTTGCCCAGAGTTTTTCCTTTTGAGTTGACTAAGATACCACCCGGTTTGAGAAATGCCATCGGTTTACCATTGGCGTTTTTCACGATGCTATCCATTGTAACAGTACCCATTTTAGTTCCACCAATATAAACATCTCCCTTGGCGTCTATCACACGACCCTTTGAATCGACGGCTTGTGCGAAAAGTGTTTGTCCTACGAATCCTATAAAGAATAGGATGATTACCGGTAATTTCTTCATTTTTTTTGAATTTTAAAATTTGATAAATAATTGATTGGTAAAATTTTTTAGTGTTTTATACCTCATTTATCATTGATGAATTTGATTAACAAAAATCTTAAAAAATCCGCTAAAACAAGTTGATGAAAATCATTATTTGAGATGACATAGATTTTTGCAGAACCTAATACATGGCACTCAAACCTATTCCAAAACCCATATCACTATCGTAATGCGTTCGGATGGATACATTTCTGGTTAAAATATATCGCAAATCACCCATGTACTCTTTGTCGGAATTCACCATAAAACCCCCACGCAAACGTTTTCCAAGGGGTATATCCTCCCGCATGAGTTGCAAACGGAAATTACCATCGTGATAGACTTCCGCTTGAAATTTTACCAACATGGGCAAAGTGTAATCAACGCCTAAGCTGAAAAGTCGCCGACTATCTTTGGTATTGATTTGCCCGAATAGGTTTTTTTCGCCGTTTATTTTCTCCGCTCCGTCCAATTTCCTATATCGCCAATCAAAGCCAATAAAAGGCATGAGCCATTGCATTTTACCGATGTAGCGTCCGATATGCGTTTCTGTTTCGTAGCCGTGAATATCGTGATAGCCCAAACGCCATTCCGACCCAATACTCCAACGGGTATTTTGAAACATCAAATCACCATCGTTACCATTGGTAGCAAAATCATTGCTCACCATAAAATGAAAGCGTCTTTCATCCGCAAACAACTGCCGTTGCGCCAATTTAGGATTCGGAATCAAGGGATTAGGTGCTTGGTTTGCGTAAGTAAAAACCCGTCCCATACCGCTCATCATGTGGTACAAAATATGACAGTGAAAAAACCAATCGCCTTCCACATTGGCATAAAATTCTAAGGTATCGGTTTCCATGGGCATGATGTCAATTATGTTTTTTAAGGGGGCATAATCACCTTGTCCGTTCAGAACCCTAAAATCGTGTCCGTGCAAGTGCATGGGGTGGCGCATCATCGAATTGTTATAAATGACCATTCGGATATTTTCCCCTTTTTTAATCAGAATTTTATCCGTTTCTGACACTACTTTGTTGTCCAAACTCCACACGTAGCGGTTCATATTGCCGGACAATACAAATTTCAATTCCTTAACCGGTGCAGCTTTTGGCAGAGTTGTAGGAAATGGTGATTTCAACAGGGCATAGTTCAGCGTAGTAATATCTGAAATAGCATTTGAGTTATACTGATCACCCTCCATCTTCATATCTTTCATATTATGGTCACTCTTTTTCATATCTCCCATATTATGTTTATCCATTTTTTCAGTTCCCCCTTTGGTGGTTAGGAGGTTGCCAGTGATTTCGGGATACATGACAACATTCATATCCATTTGATTAAGGCTCATATTCATACCCATATCGTCCAAATCACCGTTCATCTTCATCATGCCATTCATCATTTTCATCCCTTCAAAGTATTTCAATTTTGGCAGAGGTGTAGCAGGTTGTTTTTCACCACTGCCCAAATACAAAGAAGCTGACCTAATTCGGTCTTCCGATGTGGCTAAAAATTGGTATGATTTATTATGGGGTATGGTCACAATCACATCGTAGGTTTCAGAAACAGCAATAATCAATCTATCCACTTCCACCGGTTCTACGTCATTGCCGTCATTGGCAACAACAGTTATTTTGCCTCCCGCATAAGTGAGCCAAAAATAAGTGGAAGCCCCCCCGTTGGAAATCCGCAATCGGACTTTATCTCCCGCTTGTTCCCCAACCCCCGCAGGCGGCGTATAAGAGGATTCACTTTTCCCGTTGATTAAGAACTTTTCGTAATAGACATCACTCACATCCATCGCGTTCATGCGCTTCCATTCGTTGATGGCTTTTGTTGTAAAATAACCCTGTTTGATGGCTTCCGCATAACTTTGTGTAGTGCCTTTTTTAATCGCAAACCAATCTGTGGCATTGTGCAACATCCTGTGAACGTTGTTGGGATTCAAATCCGTCCATTCACTCAATATAAGTGGTACAGTCGGTAAATCATCAATACCTTTTCTTAAATGAGTGGCACTCGGGGCTTTATTCATCACAAACGAACCGTACATCCCGATTTGCTCTTGCAAACCCGAATGGCTGTGATACCAATGTGTACCGTGCTGAATGATGGGGAATTTGTACACATGTGTCGTGTGGGGTTCAATCGGCATTTGCGTCAAATTGGGTACACCGTCCTCTTTATTGGGTAAAAACAAGCCGTGCCAATGCAAAGAAGTGGATTCATTCAGTTCGTTGTGCACATAAATTTCGGCAGTATCGCCTTCCGTAAAAGTAAGCGTCGGCATCGGAATTTGCCCGTTGACGGCAATGGCTCTTTTAGCTTTTCCGGCAAAATTAACTGTGGTATCTCTCACAAACAAATGATAAATTATTGTTTTGCCTTTATAGGGCGTCGTTACAATTTTATCAATTGAAGAAGTGTTTGCCGGTGTTTTAGTTGTGCGCAAAGGAGGCGGCTCTAAATGTTGTGCTTTTACACTACACAATACATTGAAAATCAATAATATAAATAAAGTATTTTTCATTTTTTAAATCTTTTTGAACTAACAAAAAATAGTGTAAAACCCGAAGCAATCGTCACTAACCCGAAAATAGAAAACGCTCGCAATAACCAATTGCCGATATTATCCCTTGACTGATAATCCATTGTGTGCAGCATCCACAGAAAATCAAAAATGCGCCATTTGGTATTGCGGTATTTGGCGACAATGCCCAATTCAGTTGCCACATACACCGTCGTTGATGTCGGGTGTTCAAAAGTGACCGCCAGGGCGGGAAGCGGATTTTCACGGTATTCATGGTGTCCGTTAACATCTTTTATTTCTTCGACTGATTTTACAGTCGGCTCTCCATTAAATTGTTGTTTAGCTAATGCCGTTGCCTCTTCTATACTGAGGGGGGGGCGTAATGCACCCGTTTGAGCATCTGCCAGTTGATACATTTTATGGTGTCCACCGTGTAAAAACTCCATGCGATACGTGGGTTTACCCAAGATATCAATTAAAACGATATTCAAAATTGAATCTATTTCAAGCGTCGTTTTCAGGTTTTTTAAAGCCATTGACGGTGACACAAAAGCCAAATCAGCCCTATACTGAGGGGGTGCTTTTTTTTGAAAATCGCCATGAATTTCATCCATATTGGACCAACTAAAGTACAGTCCGCCAATAGTCCACAGTAAAAATTGTATGCCGAGCAACACACCTAAATAGCGGTGCGCTCTGCGAATAAGGTATTTCGTTTTAGTTGTCATTCGTTATGTATTGTTTTATTGCTGTATTGTTATATTGTTGGATTGCTGTATTGCATTTACACCTTATTTGCAAAAACAATACAGCAATAAAACAATCCTATTTTAAAGTCTCTTTCACACTGCCACAAGTCAGCATGGATTTACCAAAATACGGGTTTTTAACCTTATTTTCTTTACTTAACCAATACGCGCCTTTGCCGCCATTAGCCATTGGGCAAAACTGCAAATAAGTGGGTTCACTATTGATTTTCAAAGCTTTGGTTACGGCTAAAAGATTATTGGATAAAGTGATAAAGTGCTCGCGTTGATGGTCAATTTTGGTAGCATTGTCACCAATATGTTCAGCATCCGTATCCAATTTTTTAGACACCTCTTCATAAGCATTGCGCTCTTTTGCCGTCCAATTTTTAGTATCAATATTACGCAAAGCCATTTTCATAGCCTTACCATTTACTGCTGCTAATTTGCCATTATCCGCTACCAAAGCATCTTTCACACCATAATATGCGGTCAAAACAGGTTCAAATTGCGCTTTCAAATCAGTTGTTTGTCCGCCCTGAGCATTGCTCATTTTTGACATATCATGACCAGCGTGAGCATCAGCTTTAGGCATCGCTTCTGTTTTTTTATCCCCCTCAGCCTTGCTCATTTTTGACATATCATGACCAGCGTGAGCATCGGCTTTGGGCGTCGCTTCTGTTTTTTTATCCCCCTCAGAATTTTTCATTTTTGACATATCATGTCCGGCATGAGCGTCAACTTTGGGAGCCGTTTCTGCTTTGACAACCGATGCTACAGTTGCACCCTCCAACTCATTTTTCAGCGGGATTTTTACCTGAGTATTTTCCCATATCAGATTTAAAAAAGCATCGCCTTTGGCATCAAAATCATTGATTTCAATGGTAAAAGTTTCATAAAAACGGTCTGTTTTTTCAGCTTTCACCTTGAAACGGTGAACATCTTTTTGGGCATCATAGCCGCTTGTACCATGCATCGTTGTTTCAGAATTAAGGACAACTGTCCATTCGTTGATACTCGGAATGGTAAAAAGGGAATATTTTCCGGCTGGTATTATTTTGTCACCCATCACAACTTGTTCCTTGAATTTAATCGTCGTGCACTCATTTGCCCCTGTGCGCCAAAGGCTATCAAATGGCACTAATCCGCCAAATATTTTACGCCCCCGAGCCGAAGGGCGGGCGTACGCGACTTGAATTTCACTCAACCCGAATTGCTGGGTAAAAGCAGCTTCGGTCGTTTTAGGAATGCTTTTTTTAGCCGGTTCTTGGGCAGTTGCCGCCAAAGCCAAAAAGGATAATATATTGATTATCAGTACTTTTTTCATTTTAATATTATTTTAATTTTATTATAGAGGCGATTATTTATCTTGATGGACGAGAGCCATGCCACATTTTGGGCATTTTTCTCCCTCTTTTGTACTCGTTACTTCGGGGTGCATCGGGCAAGCGTACGTATGCACGTGCATCGTATCGGCTTTGACCTCCACTTTTATTTCCGGAGCTGTCGGTGTTGCAGTTTTTGTATCGGTACTTGGGCTTTGCTTAGAAGTATCCGTATTGCAAGCCATCAAACTTGCGGTAAAAAGTGCGCCTAATAGAATATTTTTCATCGTTAAAATGGTTTAATTTATTAAAAAATTATTTAATTTCAAAATTCATCATCATGCCGTCGTCCTCATGTTCAAGGTTATGACAATGCATTAAAAACAAGCCTTTTTCGGTTGGAAAGCGCATGATTATTTTTACTTTTTCACCTTTTTTGAGCAAAATAGTATCTTTCCATCCGCGTTCATAAGGTTCAATGATGCCACCCGTTTTTTCCAAAACCTGAAACTGAACACCGTGCAAATGCATGGGATGCGGCTCGTCACCGAGAGCGTTATTGATTTCCCAAATTTCTGTCTCACCAGCCGTCACAGTTTCATCAATGCGGTTTGTATTATAGGTTTTACCATTAATCGTGTGCATTCCCGCCCCCATCATCATATGTCCTGAAGGCAATTCAAAAGTGCGGGTTCGTTTTGAAGCACTTATACTGAGGGGGGCAATTGCAGAAAGATTTTCTGGCATTTTAAATGTTTCTGCCTCCTGAGTAACAATTTTAAACTTCAAAATTTTGAAGGTAGCTGACCCGTGATTGGCGATATTATTGGCAATGCTTTCTAAAAAAATATCTGTGCCAAGACTCATCTTACTAAAATCTATCAAAATGTCCAAGCGTTCGCCCGGAGACATCAAGACATGTGTCACGGATACAGGTTTTTCAAGCAACCCGCCATCATTGCCTATAATCGTAAAGTTAGACCCATTAGACAACGCCAAATCATAAATACGTGCATTCGACCCATTGACTATGCGAAAGCGGTAAAAACGGGTTTTGACGTTTAATAAAGGCGATTCGGTATTATTGACTAAAATTTTATCTCCCAAATAACCCGTCATGATGTCCATCATCGTCGGATTATAATTGAGCGATCCATCGGATTTGAACCGTTTATCGCTTAATACCAACGGGATTTCTTGCTCGCCCGAAGGCAAATTGAGGGCTGCTTCTTGTGGGTCATTCACAATAAACATACCTGCCAAACCCATATACGCCTGTCTTGCCGTCTTCATGTGCGGATGCGGATGAAACCAAGTTGTGGCAGCTCTTTGACCTATTGTGAAAGTATAATTTCGGCTTGTTCCGGCTGACGCAATGTCTTTTGGGTGACCGTCCATATTGGCGGGGGTGAGCATCCCATGCCAGTGAATATTACTCTCTTCAGATAGACTATTTTTCAAATTAATACTCACGACATCGCCTTGATTGGCTCTTATAACAGGAATTGAGTTGTTATAAAGCAAAGCATTTGTGGTTATTTTGCCTTTCAAAAAAGTAGCGGAGGATAATTTAGCCTCTAAAGTGAGATTTTTAGCGTTTAAAATAGTCGGGATACTGAGGGGGGTATCAAAACCACCTTCTCCGACAGTTACGGTTGATGACATGGAATCCATTTTCATACAACCCGTTAGCAGTGCTACAAGTGTTACCAATGCCGTAAACGACAAGGTAACAAATGTTCTCTTTTGGATAAGCATTTGATTATCAATTTTTTATGAAATACAAATAATGTGAAATGAGCCGTTTGACTTTATTCAAATCGACAAGATAGACGATTGGCTATCCAATAGAAGAAACACTTATTGGCGGTTGCCAAATGTCTTGAATGTTGGATTGCAGAATAACCTGCTTGTAAAAAAAGCTATTGGAATGAATGAGTGAAGACTTAATAGACAATATTAAGGGCAATTGCTTTGGCACGTCTGCAGATGCGGTTAAGGAGACAGAACATTGACAATTATCGCCACAACAATTTTTCTTTTTAGAGTCGGAACAAGGCTTTTTACAACAGCCTTTTTGACAGGTTGATTTTTGATGAGTGGCTGTATGTTGGGCAACTTCTTGTTTACACTTACTTTTTCCACAAGCTCTTGTATAGGAAGTAGGTGCTGCCGTAAAAACCAGCAACAACAGGATATTGAGCGATATTGAAAAAAGTTGTTTCATCATTATTAAAACACAAAGTTATGTATTTTGGTTCTTTTTTTCTTGGAATAAAAATATTTATTACAACATTGTTTCATTAAAAACCCAATCCTCCCGCGCCATTTTTGCTAAAATCTCTTTCACTTGTTGCACTAAATCGGGGAAAAACGCATTAAATTCTTTATCAAAATCTGCCAAAAACATCTGTAAGTGCCGTGCAGCATTGCCAAAATTTCCGGGAAAAGCAGCGTATTTTTCGATTCGATTAAAAGCCGCATTCAGCCCTTCATAAGTGGTATATTTCATGAGCCAATCATCGGCTATCATGCGATCCAGCCTTTGCATCAGTTTCGGGGGCAAATCATGACTCCTGTTTTTTAACAAACTATACATTTTATGCGTGAAATCCCTGATGGATATGCCCTCTATATCCGTATGTTGAGTGAATATATCCCAATTTTTAGCTAATAAAAAGTCATAATAAATATCTACAATGACCGGCGAATATTTATGGTGGTAGGGATGCAGCCGCTTTGTACTTTGCTTCACAACTTCGTGGGCATCCGTGAAAGCATCAATTTCGCGGTGCAATCTGATGCCTTTTTGTACCCCCTCAGTATAATCATCCACTTCCTTATTAGAAATAAAATCGGCAATAAAATTGCCGATAGTAATGTCTTCATCTTTTCCGGAAAGAAAAAAATGGGCTAAATGGTTCATTCAAACTAATCTTTTTACGCGTTTTATATAGGTGTTTTACATGAAACTGTAAAATACAAAATGGTAGGCAAATCAAGCTTTTTTTATAAAAGCTTTGAAAAAAAACGTACCTTTATATACTCCAATTGTTCCATCTCGTCAGTGGGTTATTTGCCTTTAATCCCATAAATCCGTTGATATGGCGAGTTGTGTTGATAACAAAACAAATTAAAGATGAAAGAAAAAATCAAACAACACTTTTCAGAATTATTTCGCCCTAAACTGATTGATACCTTTACAAATTATAGTCGAGAACAGTTTTTCAAAGACCTTATTGCCGGCATAATAGTCGGCATCATCGCATTGCCTCTGTGCATTGCCTTCGGTATAGCGTCCGGAGTCACTCCGCAACAAGGTTTGATAACAGGCGTAATTGGGGGTTTTATGGTTTCATCATTAGGTGGTAGCCGCGTACAAGTTGGGGGCCCTACCGGGGCTTTTATCGTTATTGTTTATGGCATTGTTCAGCAATATGGCATAGGTGGATTGATAGCATCCACTTTTTTAGCCGGTTTATTGCTGATTGCATTTGGTATAGCCAAATTGGGGTCTATCATTAAATTTATTCCGCATTCACTAGTGGTCGGATTCACCTCGGGTATAGCAGTAGTTATTTTTTCTTCACAGATAAAAGACAGTTTAGGCTTGCAAATGGGTAGCGTTCCTGCCGATTTTGATGAAAAATGGGTAGCCTATTACCATCATTTTTCAACAATAAACTGGATAGCTGCTGGTTTATGTGTTATTACAATGTTAGTCACTTTCTTTTTCCCTAAAATATCAACCAAAATACCCGGATCACTTATTGCCATTCTCATCACAACCATAGCTGCTCAAATGTTGAAACTTCCGGTTGAAACCATCGGCTCAAAATTTGGCGCAATTACCGCAGGTTTTCCGACCCCCTCAGTACCCGATATCAATATCGCCACTATCAAAGGGATTATTCGCCCTGCTTTTACCATTGCCTTGTTGGGTGGTATTGAGTCGCTGCTCAGTGCAGTAGTTGCGGATGGGATGATAGGTGGCAGTCACCGCTCAAATACCGAATTGATTGCCCAAGGGATAAGTAACATTGCATCGGCTGTTTTTGGTGGCATTCCGGTTACAGGAGCGATTGCACGAACAGCCGCAAATGTCAAAAACGGCGGGCGAACGCCGATTGCCGGTATGGTTCATGCTTTAGTTTTGCTGATTATTATGCTTTTCGTGGGGCAATTAGCTGCTTATATTCCCATGGCAACGTTGTCGGGCATTCTTATCGTGGTCTCTTTTAATATGAGTGAATATCCCCATTTTATCACCATTGCCCGCGGATTACGCAGCGATGCCATCATTTTGATGGCAACTTTTTTGCTGACCGTTTTTGTAGATTTGACCGTTGCCATTGAAATCGGGATGATATTAGCGGCATTTTTATTTATGCGACGGATGTCCCAAATCAGCCACGTTAAAAATCTGACAGAAGACAGTGAAATCCAAGACAACAATGAAGATGACCCCAATGCGACCAATAAATACACCATACCGAAAGAAGTAGAAGTTTTTGAAATCAACGGGCCCTTCTTTTTTGGCGCCACTTATCAATTTAAAGAAGCCATAAAAAATCTCCGGCGCAAACCCAAAGTATTGATTCTGCGCATGCGCCATGTACCGGTCATTGACGAGTCGGGTATGTTCACTTTAGAAAATATCTTCCACGATATGGCTGCGCAAAAAACCACATTGGTGCTTTCCGGCGTTCAACCACAAGTGTATGAAGAGTTGGAAAATGCTCGGCTAATTGATATTTTCGGCAGTGAAAATGTCACCGATCATTTCACAAAAGCCCTTAAAAGAACCGATGATATTTTGAATAACACCGAGGTTATGTGACAATTTTCTGTAATGATTTATTGTGGTTTTTTGATAATAAAATGCCCCATCAGATATTCCTATCCTTAATGGGGCATTTTAGAATTGTATAACCTACAATCAATTCGATATAAAAATCTTTTTATTCAAAACGCCCGTTTCAGATTCAAGCGACAGAATATACATACCCGGATTCAAATTGACAATATCCAACAGTTGAGCATTTAAACCGGTTTCAAAACGCAATTTTTCACTTTTCACTACTTGACCCGCCAAATTTTGCCATTTTGCAACCGCATCAAACGATTTATCTGCCGTCAAGCGCAACTCAACTGCTTGAGCCGTAGAAACGGGATTGGGTGAAACGGTAAAGTCTTCAACACCTTTTATTTCAGTCACCGCATTCACCGAACCGGTTGTAAACTTGTTAGACACCGCAAAATTGGTACCGGTCACATAGCGACCGAAAGCTCTCACTTGCCAATAATAATTCCGGTTAGCGGTCAAAAAAGTTGAACCCACATTTTTTGAATCAAGGGTAATATTAGACGTATAAACCACAAAACGTTTCACATTGCCAGTAAAACTGGCAAAAGTGCTGACTTCAAAAATATACCCATAAGCACCCGGCACATCGCTCCAATCAAAATCCACTTTTGTGTACCCTTCGGTTGCGCTGTTGTTTGCTGGCGTTTGCAAAATCGCCTCACCTACTGGAGCCGTTGACTGAGCGACATTCCCATCACGGAGGTATTTTCGGTAAAAATTGTTTGTATAATCATTGCGCATAGCGGTTACTTGCATGGGTGAAAATTTATTTTCACAACCAATATAATAGCCCATCAGGTTCTTTTCATCGGGATTGACAGCCACACATGTTGGATCTTTAGCTATACCGTTGTACACACAGGGATTATTGGTATTGCGCCAGTCACTACCTTGCGTAAAACCAAAATTATAGTCCGGTTCAGTATCACAAAATCCATCTCCGGCGGAACTGCAATTGGCATCAGCACCCGTTCTCGCAGCTTTTTCTACCGCGTAATTACGACCGTTACAATTGATTGCGGTAGGTGCACATGGAGCCG
>JANPGW010000078.1:0-5778 GCA_031424115.1 Saprospiraceae bacterium
CGGTTTGACCATAACGGATACCCCCTCAGTAAAACCCGCTTTTTGGAACTCATTGACCCCTTTTTCATACTCGCAACTGGCTAATGACATTTGTTCAACCATTGCATAATCCACCATGCAGATAACGACTTCATCGTGTTCTAAGACATTTTCAAGGGTATGTTTTGAACTGCCATCTCTAACACGGCGATTGGGTGAAAATATCAACGTTGGTGGATTCGTTCCAAAAACATTAAAAAAACTAAACGGGCTTAAATTGACATTGCCGTTTTTGTCTATCGTTGAGGCAAAGGCAATCGGGCGCGGGGCGACTGCGCCTTGTAAATAACTATGAAGCACTGGAATTGAGACTTCTTTTGGATTGATAGTGAGCATTGTATTTCCGTTATTTTTTTGTTTCAACCACCATAATTGTCAAACGACTGATACAGACCAAATTGTCTTTTTCGTCCGTCAAACTGATGTTCCAAATATGCGTTGTTGTTTTGTACGTTCATCAACAGGCAGTCGTGCCTTGATATAGTCGTCACCCACTTCGAGATACTCGATGCCAAGGTGGTTACTGGCGGTTTAGGCGTGAAAATTTTGGAGCGACTTGATATCGAATATGCGTTTGAAAATGGATGCCATTGTTTTTTTATAAAAAATGAAAAAATGTTAATCGTTATTAGTTAATCGTTATTAGTTATTGCGTGACGAATATACCAATAACTAATAACGATTAACGAATTGGTAAAACGGTTGTTTTAACTTCACCAAAATCCACACGCATACCGTCTTTTTCAGCAAAACCTTTGATAATAATGGTATCTCCGTCTTCTAAAAACGTTCGTGTCGAGCCATCGGGTAAAGTAATAGGGTTTTTACCTCCCCAAGACAATTCCAATAAAGAGCCAAAACTATCGGGTTCTTTGCCCGAAATAGTACCCGAAGCCAACACATCACCGACGTTCAAATTACAACCATTCACGGTATGGTGGGCGATTTGTTGAGCCACTGTCCAATACATATTTTTGAAATTAGAATTGCAAATAAGTTTTGAGTTTCGGGTTTCGGGTTTTGAGTTATTGGCGATGAGCGTTACTTCTAATTGCACATCAAAATTCTGCCGTTTTTCTTCTTTTAAGTAAGGCAAAACTTCTGGATTTTGAATTTCCGCAGGTACTCTGAACGGTTCAAGTGCTTCAAGCGTCACAACCCACGGGGACATAGACGAAAAGAAGTTTTTAGCCAAGAAAGGGCCCAACGGTACATATTCCCACCGCTGAATATCGCGAGCCGACCAGTCATTGAACAATGTAAAACCAAATACATAATCTTCTGCTTTATTGACATCAATTGAATCGCCAATTGGATTTGGTTTGCCAATAATCGTTGCCATTTCCAATTCAATATCCAAGCGTTTGGTTGCTGAAAAGATCGGGGGTGTGGCATCAGTCGCATTAATTTGACCTTTTGGACGGTGAAAATCTTGACCCGAAACAAATATTGAACTTGCTCGACCATGATAACCAACGGGGATATGTTTCCAATTGGGCAATAACGCATCACCATCAGGTCTAAACATTTTACCGACATTGGTAGCGTGTTGTTCAGACGAATAAAAATCGGTATAATCACCAATTTTTACGGGCAAATGCAGATTTACTTTTGAATGATGAATGGTGAATGATGAATGATGAATATTTTTTTCATCTGCCAAAATTTCCTGCAAACGCCTTCTTACAGCATTGGTTTTTTCTTTGCCCAAACTGATAAAATCATTCAAATAATCGTTTTTAAAAACCGATTTTTTGATCTTTAAATCGTCGAAATAGCCCACTTCTGCCAAAGCATATAAGTCAACAACTTGATCATTGATGATTGTTGCAAGGCGTTTTTTCTGATTTTTTATGGAAAAAATGCCAAAAGGGATGTTGTGTATCGTGAAACTTGAATGACTACTCATAAAATATATTTTTTGAAAACTTATCTTTAGGATTGAAAAGCTATTTTTGTAAAATCTTGCACAATTGGTAGAATATACTGCTGCCAATGTCAATTAACTCGTCAGGGAAATCATAATCTACAGTATGCAAGGCAGGGCAATTTCCCCCAGAACCAATGCCCAACATTGCCCCTTTATATACATTGGTGAAAAGTCCGAAATCTTCACCAAAATCAAAAGGCTGGTCTATCTCTATAAAGGGCACATTGGTTTGAGTCGCTGCGGATAGAATGTGCTCAAAAGCTGAAGGATGATTATTATTCGCGACAAAGGATTCAAACCATGAAATTTTAAAAGACAATTGCTCCTTTCTACAAATTTCGTCAATTTTTTCAACAATAAACTGTTTATGCAGCTCTAAAACTTTAATATCCCATGTCCGAATCGTGTAGCCTACTTCTGCATCACCCGCAGAGATACCATAAGCTTTTTCACCCATATTGATATGAATCGGTGTTACAACAAAATAAGCCGCTTGGGTTTTGTCTGGTTGATGAAATTGATTCATGAATTGTATAAACTCAGCTATAGCATTGGCTGGATTAATGCCATTGGCAGGTTGTGACGCATGACAATTTTTGCCTATCAATTCTAAGCAAAAACTTTCAACAGAGGGTGTAAAAATACCCTCTTTACACAGAACAGTTCCTAAGGGAAAAGAAGGCAAATTATGATACGCAAAAGCAAAATCTATCAAATATTGTTGAAAAAAGCCTGATTCTATGGTATCTTTAGCCCCTGCACCAGTCTCTTCTGCCGATTGAAAGAGCAATAATACTTTACCACTTTGAAGCGGATTGAGCATCAGTTTTTGTGCAAATGCCAACATAGAGGCACTGTGTCCATCATGTCCGCATTTGTGGGATATACCCTTTTGGGTTGACTTATGGGTAAAAGAATTAGCTTCTTGAATGGGTAAGGCATCAAGTTCACACCGGAAAAGAAGCGTTCTACCCGCTTTTTGTCCCTCTATTTCAGCAACAATTGAACACTGTGAAAAACCAGTATGAATTTTTGAAACCCCGAGTTTCCGTAATTGTTTTACGATGAAATCAGAAGTCCAAATTTCATGACCGGACAATTCAGGATGTGCGTGCAATTGGTGTCTTAGTTGAATTGGGTCAATCATATTTTAGTTATAAAACCTTTTGTCAATAATGATTCAAAGATTAGATGAACATCTGTATATGGGTTTAAATCACAATTAGGGCTATCCGGAGAGTTTGTATTATTTGTACCATCTAACATAGTCGCAGGGCGTTCAGTGTATTGCCTCTGATTTTCAGCAATCTGTTGAGAGCGACTAATTGCATTTGGTATTTTATCTTTCAACCTTATATAATGATCATTTGCTTTTCCGTAATCTTTGTCATGGTTTTGATGAATATAGGTAATGATTGCATCACAATTTGGAAACTGCCTTGTTGTATTTTCATAATGCAATAAAATCCAATATTCAAAACAGATATTTGAGAAAGCAATACCGATAGGCGTTCCTTTTAACATTTTAATAGCATCAGGGATACCCGTATGTGCATCTCTATCAAAAACAGCCCAAACAAAAATTTTATTTTCTGGAATTTTCAGTTTTTTAGCTTTTAGAAACTCCTCCTTAGCTGCTTTTGCAATGCCTTTTGGGGAATGGTCTTTAGGTTTATAAGCCATATTCGGTTGATGAAAACCATTAGCTTTAAAGTAGCCATTAAAGTAATTTGGCTCGGTTTTACCGCCTTCACAAACTAAGCGAATATAGGGAGATATTTCTGCCATAGGTTTTTTAATTCATTTCAATTTGATAGTCATTAATTGCAGGAACAGCGTTGAACATACCAGATAAGTACCATTTTTCGAGGGCAACAACGCGTGAAATACCTGTAAATTCTGATAAACGTTTGACAGAAGAAGTGCCAAATTGGTCTTTATCAATAAGCATAATTTGGTCACGTCTAAAAAGTTTAATATCAATTAGGCTTACATCGTGGGTCGAAAAAATGAGTTGAGCATCATTTTTATTAAATTCAGCATTATGAAATAATCCAATAAGCATTCGAGTTAAAAGAGGATGTAAGTTTTTATCTATTTCATCAATGATAATGACAGAACCCGATTCTAAAGCATCTGCTACGATACAAGCCAAACCAACTAATTTCATCGTACCCGTAGATTCCTCTGATAAATCAAACGTACTTTGCCCAACTTCTTGCCCATTTTCATATAAAGCATGGACAGTTTTTATACGTTTTTTAAATCTATCTAAAATTTTCACTTTATCTTCTTCTGGCATATCTTCTGGAAGATTAATTTTAGATGTATCTAACTCATGTGTGAAAATATTTGTAATACCTGTATCGGCGGCTTTTATAATTGAAATAACTATTTTTTGAAGTTTAAGATTTTCTACTTTTTCATCACTTAAGATATGTTCAGAGAATTTTAACATAGATTCATCAAATGATGTGCTTTGAGCTGCACCATAAAAAAAATGGGTAGAGAAAAACCGATAGGCTTCTTTAATCGAGGGAATATCATTTGTTCCCACTTTTGACAAAAGAAGTTGATTAGGATTGAGGGCAAAATCTTTTTGCTCTTTCCATTGAATACTTCTATCCTCATTACGTTCAAAACTTAAAGTGAAATGTGCTGATTTTTTATCTAATTCATAAAAAATAAGTTTTTCTTTTAAAATGATAAACTTATCAAATGAAATCTCATAACGGTATCGCCTTTTGTCATGAGCAATAAACTCAATTTCAAAAATCGTCGGTTCTTTCAATTTAGATTTATCCAACTTAAATGGTTCATAAGCTGGGATAGGCTTATCCAATTTAAACGATTCTGAATTGATAATCATAAATTCTAAAGCCTGTAAGGCTTTTAAAAAATTACTCTTACCAGAAGCATTTGCACCATAAATTGCCATAGCTTTTACTACACTATTACCATGACTTCTATCTTTAGGCAAGGCAATATTATCAACCATTTGCTTGTTGCCAATCTGACCATCAGTTCTGAAATCCATAACTTGACGGTCTTTAATAGAGCGAAAATTTGTAACAGCAAATTCGATTATCATGATTTTTGGATTTAAAATGAAGATATTTTACATTTTAATGCAAATATAGGCATTTTAAATTAAAAAGATTAGAAAAAACTACTCCAACCACGATTTATAATACTTCCCATCATCAATCCCCAAAGCTGCTTCCGTTATACTAAAGGGTCTAAAAGTATCAATCATTACCGCCAATTCTTCCGTTTTTGTCTGCCCAATGCTGCGCTCATAAGCCCCGGGCGCGGGTCCATGCGGAATACCCGCAGGATGCAGCGTGATATGCCCTTGCTGGATATTGTTGCGGCTCATAAAATCGCCGTCCACGTAATACAACATTTCGTCACTATCAATATTCGAGTGGTTGTAAGGGGCTGGAATACTGAGAGGGTAGTAATCGTATAGACGTGGCACGAATGAGCAAATTACAAATGCCTTTGTTTCAAACGTTTGATGCACAGGCGGCGGTTGGTGCACCCGCCCCGTTATGGGTTCAAAATTGTGAATAGAGAAACCATACGGGAAGTTATAACCGTCCCAACCGACCACATCAAACGGGTGTGTTGGGTACAGCATTTCATATAGAACGCCTTGTTTTTTGATTTTAATGATGAAATCCCCTTTTTCATCGTGCGTTTCAAGGTCTTGTGGGAGTTTATAATCGCGTTCACAATATGGCGAATGCTCTAACAACTGCCCGAACCAATTGCGATATCGTTTGGGTGTATAAATGGGGTGAAAA
>JANPGW010000079.1:0-9197 GCA_031424115.1 Saprospiraceae bacterium
GCATAATTTGCCCAATAATAGCGGGGCAAAGTGCCTGTTGGATTGTCAGGATGCCATGTGTTTTTAATATCCACAGGTCCGTTTTGCGAGCCTTGTACCATTGACATACCCCGTACATAGAGTTGATTAATGGTTTTAAAACCTGCCGCAAATTCAAATTGTCCGAACAAACTAAACCCTTTCCAACTCACTAAACCATTAAAACCGCCTTGAATATTTGGCGTTGTTCTGCCGACATACGTTAAATCTCTAAAATCTAAGGTGTCGTTTTTATCTAAATCGCGCCAACGGGCATCGCCCAATTGTTTAGCCCGTTTGTTAGGAGAGGGTAAATAAGAGTTAAAAAACGTTGCCCGTGCATCTAAATCTGCTTGCGATGTGTAAATGCCATCATAAACAGGTGCCCAAATTTCGTCTAAACCCACACGCATACCTTCTTGCAGACCCGCTACTTGAATGATTTGATTGGTAGCAGGGTCAAAAACCCGAATGGTGCTTTGGCGATTGCGCTCCAAACCATTATCGGGTAGTTTGACGACATAGTTTTTAACATGATAAAAATTTGCACCCACTTGAACGTTCAAATCACCCGCTTTTTTAGGGCGAATAAGCTCCGTCCGCAATTCCAATTCAATGCCTCTATTTTGCAATTGACCTAAATTGGTGGTGAAAGAACTAAAACCTGTCCATGCAGGAATACTCAAACCCGCAATTTTATCAAAAACATTCCGCACAAAATAATCTCCAATCAACGTCACCCGATTGTCAAACAAGCCCATATCCAAGCCAAAATTCAAGGATTGAGCGCGTTCCCATTTCAAATTTGTATTAAAAATACTACCTGCGGCAAACCCAGGATTGCCATTGTAAGTACCCACATTGCCATAAACCGCTACCGTCGCAAAATCACTGAGGGGTTCGATACTGCCATTTTCGCCCCAACTGATGCGGGGTTTCAAAGCACTGATGTATCTGTTTAAACCTAAATTAGCATAAAATTTTTCCCCTTGCACATTCCAACCCAACGATACGCCAGGGAAAAAACCATAACGATTTGTGGTTAATTTAGAAGTACCGTCATAACGAAGATTGACAGTGGCTAAAAACCGCGAGTCAAAGTTATAATTGATACGCCCGATGCCCGATGCCAAACGCTGCCAAGAATTGAAGGAAGACGACGGCACACCCGTAGCTAAAGTTGCGGCACTCAAATAAGGTATAAAATCCGTTGCTGCACCACTACCCGCCGCACTGCTTGCAAAGTTTTTTAAATCAAAAAACTCACCACCACCCAAAACGGACAGCGAATGTTGTCCGAAGTATTTAGAATATTGCAAAAAAGCGTTGTAAGAATATTGCGTAGTTCTGTTGTTTGAAATAGAGGTATTGCGCGTTGAAACCGTTGCCCCCCCTGTTCCATTAATGTATTGTTTCGTAAAACTCTCGCCGAGCGTATAGCGCATAAAACCCGAGCCCGAAGCCAAAAACTTCAATTGCGGCAAAATCGTGTATTCCACATTCAGACCACCTGTAAAGCGTTGTTCAGAAGTTTTATTGATGAATTTATCCTTAAAATAGGCGGGATTGCCTAAAAAACTACCATCAACACCGGGCAAAATCTCACCAGTGCCATCTTTTGTGTAACGCACGGTGGGCGCAACACCCACAAAGCGTTGAATAATACCGCCCCCTAACGCGCCATTAGCGTCTGCTGTAATATATGAAGGTGTGCTTTTATCGCTGTAAGCACTTGTATTAAAAGTGATTTTGAGGTCTTTATTGACATTCAAACCGCCATTAAAATTCAAACTCAAGCGATTGAGTTTTGAGCCAAGTACTGTACCAACGTCTTTCATTGCGCCCAAACCCAAAGCAAAGTTGCCCATATCATTCCCACCAGAAAAATTGATATAATGGTCGTCCAATTTACTTTTTTGTAAAATCATATCCTCCAATTCGCGCTGACCAGTTGAACGGAACAAAATACTGTCCGTTACTGATGGGTTAAAAGGATTTTTATCCACCAAAAGTTTCCAATTCGGGTCAGTCAATAATTGGCGGTTATTATTTGACACCAATTGCGTTGAATATCTGCCATCGGTGGCTGTCCAACCAGCATTAGTTGCCCAACCCCACGATCCTGTTGCTTGGTTACGGGTACTTGTAGTATCACCGTCATTGCCTAATTTTCCCAACGAAAAACGGCTACCAATGCCTCGTCTATTCCACAAAACATAATCTTCGGCACTCAAATAGTCTATTGGATTGCGGCGAACGTGATTTGTGCCATTGCGATAGGAATAAGACACTTGTGTTTTGCCTTTTTTACCTTTTTTAGTTGTAATTAAAACAACGCCATTAGAAGCTCGTGCGCCATAAATAGCCGTAGAAGCCGCATCTTTCAATAAGTCAATGCTTTCAACATCTGACATATTAATGCCATACAAAGACGGAACGATGATACCATCTAATATGATAAGCGGCGAGCCTGACCCATTAAAATCTGTTCCTCCTCGAAAACTAAGCGTAGGTGTTGCCCCAGGTTGCCCCGTGTTTTGTTGTACTCGAAGCCCCGTGACAGTACCTTGCAAAGCCGTTCCGACATTTGTACGCGGCACGGATTTCAACACATTGTCATCGGCACTCGATACGGCACCCGTCAACGTTCTACGCGATTGTTCGCCATAGCCAATGACGACCACTTCGTCCAATTCGCCCGAAGGTTTCATCTTTATACTGAGGGGTGTTGTGCCATCGGCATTGACCTCCAAAGAAGCATAACCGACAAAACTGCACACCAACGTCGCAGTGTTTTGCGGTATTTTTAAGCTAAAACCGCCATCAGCTCCCGAAATTGTGCCATTCGATGTGCCTTTCACAACCACAGCGACAAACTCCATGGGCTTACCGTTTTCATCGGTAATCGTTCCACTGATGTTTCTATCTTGTGCATAAGCCTGTTGCGTGAGCAAAGTCAAAGCCAACAGAATTAAGCGATACAGTACTTTTTTCATCATAATTTGGTGAGTTAGAATTGAGTAATTAATAATTATTATGTCATACATAATGCAAAAATAAATCTTATTTCCAATTAATAAAATTTTTATTCAAAAAATTTTCATTTTATTTTAAAACTGTATTTCAAAATGATTAGATCGTTTTATGAATTTCTCTAAATTTGTAAATCAGATTAATGAGTTTCCCTTTTTTAAACTATAATTTTTATTTTTCCGTTTAAGGGTTACAGTTTACTTTTACCTGTAAAACTGTATTTTGCCTTGAATGACTTAATTTTCCAAAATGAATAAAATATTACTCAGTGTTTTTGCTTTTTTATCAGTGCATCAAGCCGTATTTTCCCAAAAATACAGCAATGAGTTCTTAGCGATTGGTGTGGGCGCACGAGCGCACGGTATGAGCGGCGCAGTGATTGCCACTACCAATGATGCTTTTTCATCTTATTGGAATCCGGCGGGTTTGAATGCTATTGATGCCCCTTTTCAAATTGCCGCAATGCACGCCGAGTGGTTTGGCGGAGTAGCTAAATATGATTTTTTAGGGGCTGCTAAGTACCTGAACAACGATAAAAAAAGTGTGATAGGCATTTCGATTATTCGAATGGGGATTGACCAAATCCCATATACGCTCAATTTGGTGGGACCTGATGGTAGCATCAATTATAATAATATTACCGAATTTTCATCTGCCGATTACGCTATTCAAGGCTCGTATGCTCAAGTGTGGAAAAATATTTCGGTAGGGGGTAACCTCAAAGTTATTCGCCGCATTATCGGTTCTTTTGCGGGTGCTTGGGGCGTAGGGGCGGATGTGGGCGTTCAATATCGCAAAAATAAATGGCGTTTTGCTGCTGTAGGGCGGGATATTACCACCACTTACAACGCCTGGACGGCAACTTTGACCGATGATGAAAAACAAGTCTTCGCTAAGACTGGCAACGACATTCCAAAGTCTTCAGTAGAAATTACCAGACCCACTATCTTCTTAGGAGCGGCTTATGTGACCCCCCTCAGTACAAAAATAAATTTGACCGTTGAAGCCGATGCCGGTTTTGCGACCGATGGTCAGCGCAATGTCCTTATCAGCAGCAAAGCGTTTAATGTGGATCCACGTTTGGGTTTTGAGTTAGAATATCAAAAAATAATCTGGTTAAGAGGGGGTGTGGGCAATTTTCAACGGTTGAAAAATGAAGATGACCCCACCAAAAAGGATTTGAATTTTCAACCCAATATTGGTGTGGGTTTAAAATTAGGCAGATTGACCGTGGATTATGCTTTGACCAATATCGGCAACGTCTCACAAGTACTGTATTCCAACATTTTTTCTTTAAAATTAGACTTGAAGAATAAAGCAGAAAATTAGTTTTTAGTGTGTGGTGTTTAGTTTGTAGAGCGTGTTTCCTTCTAAACACTAAACACTAAACACTAAAACTTAGGAGGAATTATATTTTTAAAATGCCCATTGAGCAAAGCGCGTTGACGCAGAAGCTCCATTTCGCGAACGACCGGTAAAATGCGTTCTAAGTGTTCTATCATATAATCTTGTCGAACCTCCTCTGTGTCGAGACACAAAAATTCATATTCTTGCTCAATAGCGAAACCTACATAGTGGGCAATGGAATAGGTTGTAAATGAATGAGCTTCTTTGGGTAATTCTTTATGGATACTCAATAGTTGGAAAAGTTCGGTAGTTAATACCAATAGTTTTTCATTTTTGAAAAGATTCCCCTCCGTTTTTTTTATTTTTATATCTATTACATCAGCTGCGCCATACATTTTACCAATGGCTTGAGTATAGAAATCGACAATTCTGAATAAACCAATTCCTTCGGTCATAATATCCATTTCACCGTTGTCATAGCGTTTTTCAATTTTGATAAGGCGAATTTCAGTGCCGATTTCCATTAATTTATTTTCAATAAAAGCCGTGATACCAAAAGTTATATTTTGCTTTTCACAGTCTAAAATCAATTGTTTATATCGGGGTTCAAATATATGTAAATTGAGACGTTCTCCGGGGAATACGACAATTTTAAGGGGAAACATTGGAATAAACTGTGTCTTTGGCATTATTGGGTGATTTTAGGTTAAAATTGTAAAATGGAAACCAATATTTACTTAAAACAAATAAATTTTTCACTTCATTTAAAAACTCAATCGAGCACGACAAACTTCTTTATTATCGCTCAATCTTTTCAATACATAAAACATATTTTCCGACTGTTTTTTTCCCAGAATCACCACACCATCGTCGGGCATACATTCATTGAGGTAGTTGATTTCAAGCGTATTATACTTATCTGAGCCCCAACTCTTATAGTAATCATTCAGTATCCATTCCACATATTTGACGTTATTAACGTGATTCAACACATCTAAATCACTGTATTCGACCTTTCTTTCACTTGAAAATTCGACCCCCTCAGTATCGGGTAATTTAGGCGGAATGCCACAGAGTGTGTGCTTGTCCACTATTTGAATATCGAATGATGTAAGGCGCTTGTGGCGATGTGTGACAGAATCAATCGGTACCCACAGCGAAAACCCGCAACCAATATCCTGCCCTTGAGCATCTGATAAAACAAAATGCCGATGCGAGAACGGTTGCATTTCGCTGACCCAAGTTTGTATCGTAATTTCTTCAGACCATTTTGGGAAACGTAGCATATCAATTTTGAGGCGATTAAGCACCCAAAACATATTTTTTTCTATTAAATCAAAGTAGCCTAACTTTCTAAAAGTAGCATGATTGCCGGCAGTATCTTGGAGCAAATTACCTATTGTTGGTAAAGTTGCTTCCAGATTTTTATCCGCCATAAAAGTCCGGATTTTAAATGTTTCAGACCAAATTCCGTTTATTTCCATGCAGATATTGGGTTTTGTTGTAAAGTTAAAATAAATATGCCACACATCGAATACGATATGTGGCATATTTAAAACACAAATACGTTTAGTTTTTAGTTTTTAGTTTTGAGAAGTTTTCAAAACTCAAAACTCAAAACTTACTGCATTTGCGGCATTGCTGCTTTGGGTTGGTCTTTGATGTCAATCACTTTCACCAATTCAACATAAAACATCAAATCAGAATTAGGAGGAATAGGTCCCTTGGGGTCAACTTTTTCACCATAAGCTAAAGCTGAAGGCACATATAAAACACCTGTTTCTCCTTCTTTCATCAAAGCGATACCTTCGTCCCAACCCGGGATAACCTCACCTTTACCGATAGGGAACATGATAGGCTGACCGCGTTCGAATGATTGGTCAAAAGACTCACCATTTTTCAAACAGCCATAATAATGAACCGCTACTCCTTGACCTTTTGCGGGTACTTTACCAGTACCGGCGCGTAAAACTGAATATTTCAAGCCTGAAGCAGTTGTTTGGACGTTGGCAGGAAACTTACCGGCTGCATACTCACTTGCTAAAGTATTGCAAGAGTCAACAACACCTTTTGAACGGACTTTCATGGCTTTCATCATCTCGAACCCTTGTTTTTCCTCAGGTTTAAGCGTGGCTACAAACTCCGTTTCGTTCATCACATTTTTGATGGCCAATGTGATACGGGCTTCTTTAGCGCCTTCAAAACCCGCAGGCTTTGTTTTCATCGTGTCCAAATTCATCACAAAAGTTGCGCTATCTCCTTTTTTCATCATTTTGATACCTTCCATGATGAGTTTGAAAACCGGGTCTTTTACGCCCTTGGTGTCTTCAACCGGAAAACGCGCCGTTTGACCGCCCATTGCCGTTGAAAAAACAAGTTGAGTATCTTTGCTAATATAAAAATCTGCAAATACATAATCTCCTTCTTTTGCTACATTGCCAGCTCCTTGTTTGTGGATGGTGTAAGCGTAGCCACTTGGTGTTTTTCCTGTTTTTCCTCCATTTTTGCATGCCGTCCAACTCATTAAAACGACCAATGCCAAAAGAAGTGCTTTAAAATTTCTCATTAGATACAATTGACTTTAATTTTTGAATTTTTTAATAAAATGTAAACGCTTTTTCTCTTAAAATATGTTTGTTTTTTGGGCTATGTAACGAGCAAAAATAAGGTAGTCATTTTTTTCGCCACACATAGGCACATAGAGCACATAGTTTTTTATAAAAAATTGATAATCAAAAAATTACGCATAATACTATGTGTACTATTTGTCTATGTGTTAGAAAAAAAAAGCTCTAATTTGACCATGTTATTTTTACTCATTACTATGAGACGGGGTTCCAGATTTCAAATTTCAGATTTCAAATTTCTCGCTTAATATTTTCTCTTTGTAAAGGGGCAAAAGATTTTTGAATTTCTCGATGGTGATTTTCAAACCCGCATAAGAATAACCGCCCGAGGCGTTCTTGTGACCGCCGCCGTTGAAATGTTCTTTGCAGATTTCCTGTACGTTGATATTGCCTTTTGAGCGCAATGACAATTTCACAATAGTCGGTTGTTCGCTGATAAAGCACGCTAAACGCACATCTTTCATGGATAATAGGTGATTGACTATCCCCTCAGTATCGCCCCTTTGAATATCAAAAGTTTCATAATCTTTTTTGGTCAACCACACGATGCCGGTTTTATATTCCGGTAAAACTTCCATGCGATTGTAGAGGCAATGACCCAGTAGGCGCAGATTTTTTTCGGGTAAATTGTTATGAATCAAATCCTGCAAAAGATAATCATCCACACCGCGCTCAATCAAATCGGCCACTGTCCGAAATAATTTGGGCGAAGTTGCAAATTTAAAGGAGCCCGTATCAGTCACTATACCGGTATAAAGGCATTCTCCTACCGTTTTATTCACTTTTTCAATATCATCCAACAGCTTAATAAAATCAACTACCAATTCAGATGTGGAGGACGCTGTAATATCCGAGAGCATAAAATCCGTAAACGGTTCCGGCTCGCGGTGGTGGTCTATCATTATTTTAATGGTCTTTTTGAGATTTCGGATAATTTCGCCCATTTTGTCAATTCTTTCCAGCGAATTAAAATCAAGGGCAAAAATAATGTCTGCTGCTTCAAGGGCTTCTCGGGTACGTTGTTGTTCAATATCATAAATCAAAATCTTCTCAGAATCGGGCATCCATTCAAAAATAAGCGGAAATTCAGATGGAAAAGCCACCGTAACGCTATGTCCTAATTGCACCAAATAATGATACAAACCCAAAGAAGACCCTATTGCATCACCGTCAGGATTGCGATGGGATGTAATAACAATTTTTTGAGATGTTGATAACAGTGATTTGACGTCTTGAATATTCATTGACAATTTATGACTGCGTTTGAAAAAGCGGGGCAAAGGTCGTTAAAATTTCCTGATTTACAAAACTATAATGTTTCATTCTTTCAAATTATCACCCCTTCTGAGGAATTCATTATAAGAAAGGATTAACAACAATTCAAAACAAAATACTGTTGTCATGTCTTTTTTTATAAAAAAAACTTAATTTTGCGCCACTTTTAAAGATTTACTTTAAATGTTTTAATTTTTATATCTGTAAAATATTATAAATCAATAAAATAAAAAATTATGGCTACTAACAGAACGTTCACAATGATTAAGCCTGATGCTGTTGAAGCGGGTAATATCGGTGGTATTTTGAATGATATTTGCGCAGCGGGTTTCAAAATCGTTGCCTTGAAATACACTAAATTATCCACTGAAAAGGCGGGTGAGTTTTATGCAGTGCACAAAGAGCGTCCTTTTTATGGCGAGTTGGTTGAGTTTATGTCTCGCGGACCTATCGTAGCGGCTATTCTCGAAAAAGACAATGCGGTTGAAGACTTTCGTACACTCATCGGCGCGACCAACCCAGCGAACGCAGCTCCCGACACTATCCGGGCGAAGTATGCAAAAAGCATCGGCGAAAATGCGGTTCACGGTTCGGACAGCGACGAAAACGCGGCTATTGAAGGTGCGTTCCACTTTGCGGGTGTTGAGATTTTTTAAGCTGCCCGTGTTAGGATAAAAAAATAGCCTGATTCCTTGGTTGGAGTCGGGCTATTTTTTTGATTGGGGTCTTTTAGCCACGAATTGCACTAATTTCCACTAAGTAGTTCATTGAAATTAGTTTAGATTAAGAGGTATTTTTGTAATTTTGCTGCATGAGTCGAGTAAATACACCAATATTAGACAAAGCCGCCCAATCCGCCTTAGAAAAAGGCTATCAAGAGGGCAAAAAGCACGCCTT
>JANPGW010000080.1:0-12310 GCA_031424115.1 Saprospiraceae bacterium
CGGCAAGCCGTTCGGCAATCAGCGCTTCGAGCGGGTCAACCGGCTGCGCCGGATACAGATCGAGCACCAGCCGGTGCTGGTAAGCAGCCACTGGCGGCAGGCTGAAAACCTGCGGCAGCATCGGCCGTTTCAGGTCCATCACCAGCCGCACCACACCCGGCGCGTTCTGCCCGACGCGAATGCCCGAGATGTTGGGGTCGTCCGATTTCACCTTGCCGACCAGTTCGCGCAGCGCCGGAATCAGCTCGATGCCGTCGATATCGACCGCCAGCCGAGGCGGCTCTGCGATGAAGAACTGGCGCGCTTTGATCTCGCTGTCGGACTCGATCGTCAGCCGCGTGTAGTCCTTGGACGGCCAGACGCGAACCGCGACGATCGTCGCGCCCCTGGCGATGTGCTGCGCGCCGAGCAGCAGCACAACGCTGCCCATTTGCAGCGCCCGGCGCCGGCTTAGGTCGGATGAAGTCGATTTTTTGTTTTTCATGCCAGCAACTCCATTCCCGTGGGGGTGTGGGCGCTCAGGGTGACGGAACGCGATTCGTCGGTCAGCATGTCGATGGCGATCACCAGGTCGGGCCGGGGTAAATGATTTCCCGCCTTTTCCGGCCATTCGACCAGCTTCAAGCCGGTACTGGCAAAAATATCGCGGAAGCCGGCTTCTTCCCATTCGCGCGGATCGTTGAAACGGTAAAAGTCGAAATGCCAGATGGACATGGTTGAATTGTGGCCCGAGTCAAGCGCCGCTGCGCTTATTGTGTAAGCCTCGACAACCGCGTAGGTAGGGCTTTTGATGCGGCCCCGCACGCCCAGGCCGGTCAGGAGGTGGCGCGCGAAGGTCGTCTTGCCGGCGCCCAGATCGCCTTGCAGCTCGATGAGCACGGTGCTGATTGACGGCCGGCCTGCCAGCGTCCGCGCGAAGGATTCGGTCGCGGCCTCGTCCGGCCAGGTCATGGTTTTTACAATCAGCGGATGCTTGTCAGCACGCAATGGAACAATCATCGATTCGTTTCTCAAATTCAAACCTGGGCGCAATTCAAATTGTACATCAACGCGATTTCATAACCAATCAATCCGCCTGAATTGTAACCGACTCCAACGTTGCTGTTCTGACGTCCCTTTCTTTGCTTCACCGCTTTACCATTATTATCAACAACGATTCTTCCGTATTGGTCTTCACTGTACAAAGCAGAACTCAAATATTCATGTTCAGCATGGAGAAAGAAATTTTTGAAAAACTTGAAACGGGTGAATGCTCCAAAAGAATAGTCATTCAATCCTACACGGGTGATTTGATTTTGTGTATTGTACGCTTTTAAACTCGTATAGATAACACCAATTCTGGGACCAGCCGACAAGCCACCAATAATTTTATAACCGACCATTGGCGTTGCACCAATAGTGAATGCGCTTTGACCATCAGTACCGCTATAATTTAAAATAAAATTACCACCATACCACAATCGGTGCTTAAATCCGCCTTTTTCATCAAAATATTCATCTGTTTTCTTTTTCTTTTTATCAGGCTTTTGTGTGTCAGCAGGTGTATCATCTTTTTGTTCAGTAGGTTCATCTTTTGATTTTCTTCTTTGCGCCATAATATTCGTATCGCTGATAAAAACAAAAAATGCAGTCAAAAAACCGATGGTCAGTATCTTTTTCATAGTCGTATGATTTACGAATTTTAGTGAATAATGCTTATTACAATAATGATTTTGTTAAAAAGTTTAAACAAAATTAATCTTTTATACATAAACGCTATTCTTCGCCACTTAGATTCTTAAAAAAACTTTAAATAGTATTAAATAAACGTTAAATAGCCATTAGTTATCGGCTAATAGGCGATTGAATGAAGCTGGTACTGATGGGTCGGGTTTGACAAACTTATTAGCCTCCAAATATTGCATCCATTTCACAGCCCGTTTTGTAGCGGTATATGTGTAAAAATTTTGATTTTCATTGAGCTTTTCGTGAAAATCGAATCTGGTATTAAAATGCAATTCCAATAGTTTGATAATCCCATAAGTGAAATAATCGCGTTGAAAACCACCTCCGGTGAATGGCGTAACTATTTCAAATTTCATGATATTATATATTTTATTAAAATCCAATTCGCCGTTTTCCATTAAAAAATCAACTCCGAATTTTTTTAAATAGAATACATAAAAATCAAATTCTTTTAATGATTTGTGTTTTTCCATCAATTCATTGATGGCCTCTCTATCAGGATTGAAAATAGGAATACCAAAATCTTTATATAAAAATGCCGTAGGATTATAGGATGTTTTTTTACTCAATTTTTCAAAATAGGGTGCTACTTCACCAATTTCGGAATAGTTGATACGCATCAAAATAACCTCTTGAATGGCAGCTTTGGACTCGTCAGAGATGTCTAACACCAATGAAGCATCCAATTTTTGGATTAAACTCAGACCAATATTTTGTAATTCTGCAATATGTTGGAGTGTCAATTGTTCTTCAAATTCAGAGATGAGCTCGCTGTTTGTTAAATAATCGGACAATATTTGTATAGCTTTTTCTTTATGAATGGTGGGGATTTTTTCATTTATCACCAGTTTTAAAAACCAATCTACTTTAAACAGAGCATTATAAAACGAGCCTAACTCGTCAATCGAAAATTGGGCAGTTCTTTGATTGATAAAAGACCACATTAAAGAGTCATTGTCTACCTCGAAAATCTTAATTAAATCATCCAAATCTTTAGGTGTGACGACTATTGAATCAATAGACATAAAATCTTCGCTCAATTTAAACGGAATTGAGGATTTATACAGACGAATATCACCAATATCGCGCAATTTTTTCAAAGCCTGTATCACGGATGTTTTATGCTCGGGTTTGAAATATTTTGATTTGCTCACCTCCAAAATATCTTCAATATTGAGGGTTTCAGATTGCAATAAAAACTGCATTTGCTCTTCAAAAAATTGCTTATCCCATTGTTGGTAATTTTTTTGGTCTTTATACCACAGCCGCCGCCAAGCGACTCTTTTATCATCAGCAGTGAGTTTATGAGAATAAATATTCTCGAGTAGAGTCACAATCCGGTCGCTTACTCTTACCCCCTCAGTATCCTCTCCTCCACCCTTGAGTTTTCTGTCGTCTTTAATGATGACAAACAGATTCGGAACGGCATCAATTGAAGGGTGTAAATCCAGATAATCCACCATGAGTTGAAGGATTTCTTTGTCGTTTTCCGATTGTATTTTTCCAACAATCCGTTGATAATCAATGGGTTGTGGTTCAGGTAGCATCTTCATATCGCTATTGGCAAAACTGAGCGGGTCTTGCAAAAACAAATCGAGCATAGATTTAGAATTTGCGCCTTTTTGGTTTTCATCATTTGTGCCTAAAATAACATCAATCTGATTGACAATATCTTCATCGCTTTCAACGGCACTTATTTCGAAAAAAAAGTTTTTTAAATCACTTTCAATCCTGTCAATTTTATTTTGATAGGAGTTGCAAATACCAACAACGCCAATTTTTTTAAATAAAAAACTCTTTTTTAAAAACAAGCGCAACTGCTCTTCATTGTTGGTTATAGCGCTCCAATACTGGGTGTACAAATGATCCAAAATTCTGCCAATTGAGAATGAGAGTTCCTGATTCGCCGAATTAAGACAAGCATAAAACTCGATGG
The DNA here is from genome assembly GCA_031424115.1 of Saprospiraceae bacterium. Lineage (GTDB taxonomy): Bacteria > Bacteroidota > Bacteroidia > Chitinophagales > Saprospiraceae > JAAFJT01. The sequence goes on from JANPGW010000080.1 coordinate 3,662, forward strand.
ATGTTAAATCAAATATTTCTGCCCGATCAATTATTTGGTTTTCTATTTTGTACCGGAATTGAGGATTGCGCGTGTCAATCAAAGTATTAAACAATACATTCAAGGTATCTGATAAGTAATAATGTACGCGATTTTTTTGACAGAACGCCACTAATCGACTCATTTGTTCCAGAAAACCATATCGAATATCGGGCAAATTGCGATTGTAATTGCGCAAAAGGGGTCTGAATTTTTCGGTCATTTCACTCACTGCATTTGGGTCGCCTTGTGCCAATTGTAAAAAAGAGGCTTTGGCAACTGAATCATTATCGGAGTTTAAACGCCGAAACAATTTGTCGTATGCCTCCGTTCGTTGAGCAATTTCGGCTTTATCAACAAAAATGTGTTTGGATTCTTCCCATTCAAAATCTTCCGCATGATTGCCCCAATAACGAACAAAATTTTTGAATTTTTCTACATTGTCTAATTTGGCAGAAAAATCGCCATTACATGATTCCTCCCTTTCAGAAGGTAAAATGAATTGTTTCTTGGTAAGCCTCTTCAAAAGTTTTTCTAATTCAGCTCTTTTGTCTGATTTGCACCGCATCTGTGCCGCCAGATAAAAAAGCAACCGAGGATGTTGCGTCATCAACAAATCCCTCAAAGCATTGCGTTGAATCCACGGCGTGTCTTTTCGAGCCATTATTTTAGCGTAATAATCCACTTTATCGTAAAAAAACACTTCTTTGAAAGGCAATGCTTGATCGTAACCATAAGACCTCAAAGCTTCATAAGATTCGAGAGAATCTAAAAACTGGTGAGTTTGCTCAGGAGTAATGGTATAATTTGTTAGTTCGATGAGCGTAGAAGATAATAATTCAGCCGGGACAATATTTTTATCAATAACCTTCAATATAGCGTTCAAATTGTCACTATTCGGCTCATTTTTCAATCCTTCACATAAAGTCAGATACAGGAAAGTTGCATTTTTGTTAAAAGGCATGAGATTCAACGTATTCCGAATCCATTGATAACTTTCACGGGTATCAAGATTGGTAATTTTTTCTATAATATTTTGTAAAACCGTTGAGTCTGCACCTCTTTTATAGCTTTTATCAAACTCAAGTACCAAAGCACGCAACAATACTGAGGGGTCTTCTTCCGGGTTATCAGCTACCGGCATAATATCAAAATTATAGGTTTGAAACTCAACCGGCGTCAGGTAAAAAGCTTGAAGGATTTCAGAGTACTTAATTTTTTCCTCGTTTTTAAAATAAAACTGGAGAAATTGATCGCGGGTTGTATTCCGAATATCAATTTCAGCATTCGTAAAAAATGAATATTTTTCAAGTAAAACAATGCCGGATTCGTAGTAGGCAGGTTTATCTAAAAGAGCAGCTACTTCACGCAATGCCCGACGATTTCCTTTCCGAAGTTGAGATTCTATATCACAAATTAGCACATCATAGCTGATTGCAGCTTGGGCTTTTAGGGATACAGAATTTTCAAAAATCTGTAGCAGGAGTAATATGATGATGATAAGTTTTCTCACTCTCAAGTATGCTCATGGTTTACAGATTATCATTATGCAATAATCATGTCAAAACAAGGCAAACTTGAAAACAAATTAAAAAAAAACTTATAATTACCAATTATCTAAGTTATTGCTCAAATAATTTTTATAAGGTACTTTCACCAAATCGCCGGTCAAATCCAATAAAGTGATAAATTCTTTCACCATTGAAAATTGCGATTGTGCCAAATCAATTTCTTTTTTCTGTTGAATTATTTTAAGATCAATGATATCCATCGGTGAAAGTGTGGAGGATACTGAGGGGGTGTTCAAAAAACTTTTAGCAAGGCTATTATCCAATTTTTCTACACATTGTTGATACTGTTTGAACATATTTTCCAACTTCATTATCTGCATTTTCACTTTTCTATCCGTTTCAAAATATGTGAAATGATAATCATTTTCGGCTTCTTTAATATCCATCAACAGTTCATTTTGTTTTGGTCTCAAATTGCCTTTAATGGGAATATTAAAGCTTAAGCGAAAAGCAAAATCTTTGATTGTAAAATCATTTTTAGGTGCTTTTTCATAAATTAATTGTACACCGTCCAAAATCTGATTAAAAGAAGTCTCTTCTACAGTCAATTCTGCCTGAGCCAAACCGATATTGTTTTGTAAGGATTTTATTTCGGGCGTCATTAGAGCTTTATTTGCCTTGATTTGATTGGTAATGTTTTTGATTTTAGGTACTGATATAAGGTTATCACACGTAAAAACAAATTCACTTTTCAAATCGAGATAATCCCGAATGCGGTGAAAACCGGTTGAACGAATACTTTGGGTTTCAGTCAAAGATAAACTTAATTGACGCAAATCTTCCTCCGTTTCTACTAAATCTTTAATTTTAACATTGAGTCCTTTTTGAAGAGCGAGTTTGAAAGCGGCATTTCTCTGATTAAGCAATGTATCCAAAAATTGCTGTTTATTGAGAAGAATTTGGGCAAAATATACATCAACTATATCATCATACCGTTCTTTAATCACTTCTGCCGTAAGCATTTCTTTTTTGGATAAATATTTATTGATCTGAGCTTTTTTCAAAGCATCTTGCTTTTTCATCATACCCAATGCATTGAAACTGAAAGCCACTGCATATTGTTGTTTGGAATTGGTGATATCGTCAGCCCCATATCGAAGACCCATATCTTTCAAAATGGGTGTATGAAAATTCAAATTATTTAGAAAATCAATTGACTTCTGACTATTGACAAAACGGCGTTCTTTTTGAGAACTTGAAAGTATATCCCTAACAGTCAATTTAATGGGATCTTCTATCGTAAAAGACCATAATAAGAGACAAGCTGCAGAAAAAATGAGTATCTGTTTCATGTGTTGGTTTGTGGTTAAATTGAATTGCAATGATTGATAACTGATCACTTTCTGGGGGTGATGGTTATAATAATTTTTTCGCCAATAAAAAATTCGTTGTCAGGTCGAAGTTTGACGAATATCTCGCGCCCCCACGAATTAGTCTGCTGAAGCCTTTTTAAACGCATGGGTAGTTCAACTAACTGTGGAGAACTGCCGATTATTCTGCCTTTAGAAACAATGTAAGGTCGGGTGGCTGATGTCATACTCACCGAATCTCCCATCTGATACATTACTTCGGCTGATTCGGGCAAAAACCCTTTCACCATATCCGGTTGTTTTGGGTTAATTTTCATGAGTTCTTTATATTGAGGGGCTATTTCATTTTCAAAAGTTTGTACCCTTTCTATAAAACCATCAATGGGCGCTAACAAAACCAATTTACCCTTTGCTTCTTCCAAAAAGGTCAATTCATTATCTACGGAATTGGCTTTTGAGTCAAAAACAGACACCTCTGCTTGGCGCTGTAGATTCAGTTCATTCGATTGTGCCGCAAATCTTTGTTGTTCAACGCTTATGGCATTTTTTAACAGGTTAATTTTTTCAACCAAAAGGCTTTTGGTATTGCTGGGTTTACCATTTTCAACCAATAATCTGACAGCCGCTTGCGCTTTCTCCTCTGATTCGAGTAGCTGTATCTGCGTTTTCAATTCATTTATTTTCGTTGTATATTCCGATTTTAAGCGTTCTAATTGATTGTCCACGGTTCCTGCCCGAGCTATCTGCTCAGCTCGATTGACCTGTTTTTCATTGTCTTTTAAGACAACCTGTTTGTCCAATTCAGGTCGTTGCAATATCATCAACGTATCGCCCTTTCGAATGGGGTCACCGACGTGTACAAATATTTTTTGCACTAAAACAGCATACTCGACATTTAAAATTTGACCTTGAATTTCTGCAGAACCGAACAATGTGGTTCTACTTGAATTAGCAAACCGAATCACCAAGCCAATTGCGACAAACAAAAGAACAATCCAGAAAATGTATAGAATATTAAATTTCATGTCTGATAGCTTATTTTTCGTTTTTCTTTTTGAGGCTCGCCACATCAATATCCATGTAGGCTAAAGCTTGTAAAAAATCGCGTTTTCGTTCCTCTGTCTTAAAAAGTATTGTGTATTCATAAATTTTGAAGTTTGGGTTTTTCAACATTCTTTCCTTGTCCGTATCTTGTGTAAAGCCTTCGAGTGTCCAAAAATGACAAAATTCTTCCATAATTAAATTAAAATCATCGCTTAACCGAACCAACTCATCGCTTCTAATGCTAATGCTCCAAATAATCAAATGTGAAAAATGAAAGGAAGAAAATCGGATGAGAAAAGCAATTAAACAAAAAAGGCATGTTCCCAAAGTAGCGATAAAAAAGCCGTAAAGTCCACTTGATATACCCGCGCCTAATGCCGCAAACATGAAAATTATATCTCTTGGATTCCTTACATTTGTTCGAAATTGAACAATATGTAAAGCACCGAGCATACCTAAGCCAGCCGCAGCGTTATCACCAATAGCTTGTAAAATCATTGTAGCAATGAGTGAACTGAGGATAAAAGACTGTATCAAACCGAAATGTTTGACTGTACTATGGGTAGTCTTTTCGTAAGTAAAGGCTATTAATCCAGATAATAGAAATGATAAAATGAAGGTAAAAATTATCATTTCCCAAGTGGGATTATCAATTTTGGAGTAAATTGAAAAAAAACTTTGCATAGTATGTTATTTTATCTAACGGTTAAATAAGTATCTCGCCAATAAAATCGTAAATGAAATGTATGAGCAGAATGCGGGAGTGAGGCATTGCAATCATCCTATGTTTCGAGTCTTCTCTTATAACAATAAATTCACTAATATTCCAAAGGAGGGGGACTACATTTCAGACGGAGAAATTTATTTTTACCAATATCGTAAATGAGATTAAATCCACTGCAAAAATACAGTGAATTTGGAAAGGATAGATATAACTCAGAAATGGTGTTTTTAATATTCGTGTTTTGTTGTATCCACGAAAAATTACTGACGGCTACAAAATTGCTTTCACCATCCTATCCTTACCACTCATATCCTGACGCAAGCGTACATGTCTAAAACCCTTTAATTCAAGCATTTTTACTACATCTTGAGCATTGTATTCATTACATTCTAAAAACAATGCTCTCTCGATTAGTTGAGGCGATTGCTCACTTTCCAAGTGTTTTAACGCGAAATCAGCTATTTTTTCATAAAAAATAAGAGCATCATCGTTATCCACAAATAGTGCTAAATGTGGTTCAAAATCCAAGACATTACCTTCCATCAATGCTTTTTCAGCCTGTGGAATATAGGGCGGATTACTGACTATTATATCAAAATTACCTAAATCAGCCCAAGCTGAAGTATCTAAAATATCTATTCTTTTAAAATCAACCTCCGCACCATGACGATATGCATTGCGGCTTGCTGTTATGAGAGCCGATTCACTGATATCCACTGCACTCACTTCTAAATCTGGATTTTTCACTTTTAAAGTCACCGGAATACAACCGCTTCCCGTACCGATATCTAATATTTTGACATTTTTTTGCGTTTTTTGAAACGTTTTAGTCGTTTCTAAAACCCATTCTACTAATTCCTCCGTCTCAGGGCGAGGTATCAAAACGCTGTTATTGACCTTAAATTTCAAGCCATAAAACCACGCAAAACCCACTACATATTGAACAGGCTCACCCCTCAGTAAACGGCCTTTCATTGTCTCAAAATCTCCTTTCAAAAAGGTTTGAAAAACATTTTCATCATTTTCATTATTCGGTTTTATGTTAAAATAATCTTCAAAAACGATGCGGCTCATACTTCGGGCTTCACCCTCTCCATACTGAGGGGTCAAGGCTGTGACGAGGTCGAGTTGGGCTTGTTGGATGGTCATAGTTTAGTTGTCAGTTTATTAGCAGTCAGTTGTCACATCAGTTGTCAGATTTTCAAATAGTTTATTTCTTTCTTTTTACCGTTAAATTTAAAAGCTGTGTTGAATAAGCACCAACACAGCTTTTGAGATTTATGATTATTCTAAGTTTAAGATTTTTTCACTTTATCAAAATTGTCAATAATGGACTGAATATAAGCCTCTGAAAATTTAGTAATTTCGGCTATTTTCTTGGCTGACCATCCTGTTTCTTTATAAATATTAATTATTGTTTCTTGACGCCCTTCTTGACGCCCCTCTTGACGACCTTCTTGGGCTCCTTTCTTTTCAAGCGATTTTAGAAAACGTTCTGATGCTAACATGTCGGTAGATTTTAATGGATTTTTACTAATATTTTCAAGTTGGATTATGATTTCTTCTTCTGAAATATCCCCAGCAATTGTTGACAAATATACACCAAATGCATGAATAAAAAAAGAGGTTTCTTCATTTTCAAAATTAGGATAACTCGATAACCACAATTCGGCATAATGCTCTCTGATGAATGTTTTATCACAATAATGTTTAAAAGCTGTAAAGATTTTTTCTAAGAATCGGTCTTGAAAAGTTTGAATAGCATTATCAGAATAACTTTGGATATTGGTTAATATAAAATCGAATTTAGGTAAAAAATTCTCAAAAAGCGATTCCATCTCCCCAAAATAACTCTCAAAAGGCTCAATAAGTTCCCAATTCTCTTGGCCGTGGTAAACAATAATTGGCACAATTTGTACCAATGGTTCATTAGGATTCGTTCGATTTTGAATATTGTATGCCCCAAATTGGTATTCTCCAATCTGCAAATGCGGGCGTTTCGGCTTATAGCTTTTATGCTCAAATAAAAAGGATATTAAAATCGGTCTCCCAGTTTTCAATTTGCATCGCCATACTAAATCAGAGAATGTTTCCTCCAAATTTTTTGAAATGTAAGATTCAGATTCACGTTCAAGTGATTCCAAGTCTAATAAGTCAGTGAATTTTTTAGGAAAAATATCAATTAAATATCCTCTAATGACCGACCGCATACCAAAAGTTGCTTTGAATATCTTGTCATGCGGATTATTGACATGTTTTGAGGATTTTCTTTTGGTGTTTTTTGATGAGTCTTTGTTGATTTTTTTAGCCATTTTGGGAGGTATTAGTTAGTTTCTCGATAGTATTTGTTTGAAAATCGTGGCATCCCTAAAATCGAGATGCCACAATTATATTTTTATGATAAGCGATTTTTATAATCCTTATATTTAAATTCTCTCACCAATTTGAACTTATCCTTTTCAGTCCAAATACCAATGCTTGGATGTGGTACGCCGTTGAACATACTCGTTTTCACCATTGTATAATGAATCATATCTTCCAAAATGATGGAGTCGCCGACTTGTACTTCTTTTTCAAAACTATAAAAATCCATATAATCACCACTCAAACAGCTTGTGCCACCGATTCTGTAAGTCGGTTTACCTTCAACGGGGTCACTTGCACCTCTGATGCGCGGGCGATAAGGCATTTCAAGCGTATCGGGCATGTGGGCGGTAAAACTGACATCGAGCATCAATGTTTTCACGCCATGATTATCAACAATGTCTAAAACTGTGCTTTTTAAAACGCCTGTATCCCACCCCACTGCGCTACCCGGTTCCAATATCAAATCAAGGTGTGGATGGCGATTTTTAAACGCTTTTAATACTTTTATGAGGTAATCGACATCGTAACCTGCTCGTGTCATCAAGTGCCCGCCGCCGATATTGAGCCATTTTATGTCTTTTAAAAAGTGTCCCAACTTCGATTCCACTGCATTGAGCAACCCCTCGGTATCTTCGGCACTTGACTCGCATAAGCAATGTACGTGAATGCCTTCGATGCCTTTTGGCAGTATTTCACCAATATTTTTAATATCTGTACCCAAGCGGTTGCCGGCTTTTCCAGGATTGTACAAATCCGTTTCGACAACCGAAAATTCTGGATTGATGCGGAGACCACAGCTAATTTTATGCTTTTTATACTTCAATACTGAGGGGTAGTACCGATGAAACTCATTCAATGAATTGAAACTGATATGGCTCGAGTAATCCATAATTTTCTCAAAATCATCAGGGAAAAACACAGCGGAGTAGGTATGCGCCAAAGATTTCATCTCCTCAAAGCACAGGCGAGCCTCGTAAGTGCTCGAAGCAGTTGCACCATCAAGATATTTACGTACCATCTTAAAAGTACTCCACATAGAATATCCCTTGAAAGCCACTATGATGCTCGCCCCTGATTCGTCTTTCACGAGCTTCATCAATTCGAGGTTTTTGCGAAGCAGTTTTTCATCAAGGACGTAGCAAGGCGATGGAATCTTATCGAAGTTCATAAGAATAGTCAGTTTTTTAGTAGTCAGTTGTCAGATAACCAAATGCCAACTGCTCGGTGAGTCAGATTTTAATCAATTGGCTTATCCAGAGAATGTATCAAGCCATTTATAATTTTTCCTATTTCGGATGAAAGTGAGATGCCTAAGTTAAAGTCATTTTCATTTATATATTCAAGCTTTTTAGCCAAATAAAACATCGATTTAACTTCGCTTGCTGATGCTCTTGAAATATATAAAAATCTTTGGAACTCTTTATTAGAACCTCTATCGAAACCTTCGGCAATATTATTTGATACTGAAACAGATGTCCTACAAATCTGGTCTTTAAAGCTAAAATCTTTGTTATTTGAAAACAATTTATACGTGAAAATAGCTAAATCTTGACCTTTTTGCCAAGCAATAATATCCCCAAATTTTTGAAATCTCATAGTGGTGTTTTAATAGTTA
>JANPGW010000081.1:0-95802 GCA_031424115.1 Saprospiraceae bacterium
CCACAGCTCTCTAAAGAGCAAGCTGTCCAAAAAGTTATTATGACTTTGTTTAAAAGGGTCAAATCGACACAGTCTAAATCTAAATTAAATTCATCTTGAATTAGCGATATGTGATTTTATCCTAATTTAACAAAGTCAAGATAAACAACGAATTGAAAATAAACAAATAATTAATTCATACGATTCAATTGACTGCGTGTACCCCCCCCTCAGTATAAGAGAGCTTGGCGATGTACATTATTTCAAAAAGTAAATAATAAGCAAAATTATCCCAATAGCAAGGGCAGCAATGATACCAAAGATGATTAACGGATTAAATGCATCGCCGTTGGCATCAGACGATTGTATGGTTTTATTAATATGTACGGATTTAACATTGTTTCCAGTCACTTTAGTGACTTCATCACAAAGTGACAACAGTGTAAAATTGATTCGATTGAGTTCTGTCGTAGCATCCTGAAGCCCTAAACTAATTTTTTTTTGCAACTCTTTATATTGCGATTCCAGCAAGTAGGTTTGATTTAAAAGAGTTTGGTCTTTATCTCTCAAGCATTCCTGCAATACATCAAGTGCTTCTTGAGTCTTACCGTCAGAAATGAGTTGTTTTATATTGTCAGAAATAGTCATTTTGAAATTCTTTGAATTAATTTTGCCCGAAATTAATAACTCTGACAAATATAAAATTAATTTTTATTAAAAAATATTTATAAATCGTTGATAATCAAAATTATATATTTTGAAAAATATTAACCCGCATAAAGAAAACATTCTTATCTTAGCTATTGAGTCCTCTTGTGACGATACTTCAGCAGCTATTCTTCAAGCACGTAAACCTTTCGAGGATACTACCGAACAGGATATAAAAATTTTGAGCAATTGTGTGGCGACTCAAGAAGTGCATAGACTGTATGGCGGCGTCGTTCCGGAAATTGCTTCTCGCCAACACCAGATTAATATTGTGCCGATTGTAGATGCTGCTATTAAAAAAGCAGGAATATTAAAAAGAGATATTGATGCTGTGGCTTTTACACGCGGACCCGGTCTAATGGGTTCGCTCTTGGTAGGAGTTTCATTTGCCAAGGCATTTGCTCTATCGCTTGACATTCCACTCATTGAGGTACACCACATGACAGCTCATGTTTTGGCACATTTTGCCGAAGATCCTAAACCGAAATTTCCGTTTTTATGCTTGACCGTTTCGGGGGGACACACGCAAATTATATTAGTTAAAGATTATTTGGATATGGATATTTTAGGTGAAACGACTGACGATGCTGCCGGAGAAGCCTTTGATAAAACGGGAAAAATATTGGGTCTCGACTATCCCTCAGGGCCCATTATTGATAAACTTGCTCGTTTAGGTCAACCCATTTTTGAATTTCCTGAACCTCAGATTCCAAATTTAGATTTTAGCTTCAGTGGTCTCAAAACTTCTATTTTGTATTTTTTACAAAAAAAAGTGAAAGAAAACCCGGATTTTATCAAAGAGAACCTCAATGACATTTGTGCCTCAGTACAACATCGCATCGTCAGTATTTTAATAAAAAAGCTCAAAAAAGCCGCTCAACAAACCGGCATCAAAGAAGTGGCTATTGCCGGCGGCGTTTCCGCTAATTCTGCCTTACGAGAAGCTCTTGAGCAAACTGGTAAAGCAGAAGGTTGGAAAACATATATTCCCAGATTTGAGTATTGTACGGACAATGCCGGTATGATTGCGGTCACAGCCTATCAAAAATATTTGAAAGGTGATTTTGTGGGACAAGAAATTTCACCATTACCGAGACTTGAAATGAAATAATCCGCAATACTGAGGGGGGCATAAAATTTGATGAGCAATCGTAATAAGCCATAGTAAATTTTTAAATTGTCAAATAAAATTAAAATTTATACCGTAAAAAAGACATTATAAAAAATTTTTGTACTTTTGTATTCAAAGCCTGTCCATACAAGTAAAATGTATGTGAAACAGGCTTTTTCAATATATTTAACAACGGAATAATACACTCAGATGAAGCCTACAAATATCCAAGACCCTGAATACTTTCACAAAGTGGTTGATTGTCAGTATGCCTGTCCTGCTCATACACCCGTACCGGAGTATATCAGATTAATTGCAGCTGAACGCTATACAGAAGCCTATATGATCAATTGGGTATCCAATGTCTTCCCCGGTGTGTTGGGTCGGACTTGCGATAGACCTTGCGAACCCGCTTGTCGGCGCGGTCGCGTTGAAGAAGAACCCGTTGCCATTTGCCGTTTGAAACGGGTGGCGGCTGATTTCAAAGGCGATGTTACATCTCATATGCCTCAGGGTCCTTTTGAAAAAAATGGTAAACGCATCGCCTTGATTGGAGGAGGCCCCGCGTCTTTGACAGTTGCGCGAGATTTGGCACCATTGGGTTACGAAATCCACCTTTTTGATGAACAAAAGAAAGGAGGTGGTATGATGCGCAGTCAAATTCCATCATTCCGGTTGCCGGAAAGTGTGCTGAATGAAGAAGTGAATTATATTTTGGACATGGGCGTTCATACGCATTTCAACCGGTTTGTATCAAGTCTTAAAGAAATTTTGGATAAAGAATATGATGCTATATTTGTCGGAACTGGTGCGCCAAGAGGGCGTGATTTGCCGGATTTGCCGGGTAGAAATGAAGGGGCGTCTAATATTCATATTGGGATAGAATGGTTGGCAAGTGTGGCTTTCGAGCATACCAATAAAATCGGCAAAAAAGTTATTGTCTTAGGTGGTGGCAATACTGCAATGGACTGTTGTCGAACGTCACGCCGTTTAGGTGGAGATGAGGTAAAAGTCATGGTGAGAAGTCCTTTTGCAGAGATGAAAGCTTCACCTTGGGAAAAAGAAGATGCCATGCATGAGGATATACCGATAATGGACAATCACGTACCTAAAAGTTTTGAGGTCAAAGATGGCAAATTAATCGGGATGACTTTTGAAAAAGTCCATGCCATTTATGACGAAAAAGGCAAAAGATCGCTTGTCCCGACCGGTGAACCCCTTGTCTTTATTGAAGCGGATGATGTATTAATTGCTATCGGACAGGAAAACCATTTCCCTTGGATTGAAAGAGGTTTGGGTTTAGAATTTGATAAATGGAATATGCCAGTTGTCAACGAAATTACTTTTCAGTCCACTTTGCCTCATGTCTTTTTTGGAGGCGATTCGGCTTTTGGTCCTAAAAACGTCATTACAGCAGTGGCACATGGGCATCAAGCTGCTGTGTCGATTGATTTATTTTGCAATGGATTGGATGTTTCGGATCGATTACCTCCGATGACAAATTTGGTAAGCCAAAAAATGGGTATTCATGAGTGGAGTTATGACAGTACGGTTGCTGAAGATTTAAGATTTGTTGTGCCACAGGCTGATAAAAAACTTACACTTTCAGATCGGAAGAAGGAAGTTGAATTGGGTTTTGACCTGCAAACAGCTTTTAAAGAAGCTCAACGCTGTTTGAATTGTGATGTGCAGACTGTTTTTAATACCAGCCGATGCATTGAATGTGATGCTTGCATGGATGTATGCCCTACGTCTTGCATCACATTTATCGAAAATGAAGAAGAAGATATACTGAGGAGTCACTTAAAAGTACCGGCGATGAATTTGACCCAAGATTTATATGTTTCAGATAAACTGCCCACCAGTAGGGTTATGGTGAAAGATGAAGATGTTTGTCTGCATTGTGGCTTATGTGCCGAAAGATGTCCGACCGCGGCGTGGGATATGCAAAAATATTTATATAACGTATCAAAAGCGGGAAGTTTATGTCACGTATAGAAAAAATTAATGATTGTGTTATTCGTTTTGCGAATGTGAATGGGACGGGTTCGGCGAGTGCCAACTTTCTTTTTGCTAAGGCAATTTTCAGAATGGGAATTCCGGTTACGCCAAAAAATATATTTCCTTCTAATATTCAAGGCTTACCCACTTGGTATGAAGTGCGCGTGAGCGAAAAAGGTTATTTAGGGAGACGGGAAGGAATTGACCTCATGGTGTGTGTGAACCCTCAAAGCATGGCAAAAGATATCAAAAGTGTCAAATCCGGTGGTTACTTTTTGTATGATAGTACTAAAACGTTGCACGCAGATTTTTTTAGAGAGGATATTACCTTCATTGGTATTCCTTTGATGGAAATGTGCATTCGGGAATATACCGACCCTCGTCAAAGACAGTTATTTAAAAATATCATTTACGTAGGTGCTTTATCGGCATTGTTGGATATTGAGTTTAATGTATTAGCAGAGTTGTTAGGAGAACAGTTTAAAGGTAAAGAAAAGTTGATTGCTCCGAATATTAAAGCCTTGAAATTAGGAATTGATTATGTGAATGAGCATTTTGATTGTCCTCTGCCCATAAAATTAGAAAGACGAGACTTAATTGGTGATAAAATTTTGATGGATGGAAATTCTGCCTGCGGATTGGGTGCCGTTTATGGTGGGGCAACATGTGTAGCTTGGTATCCAATTACACCTTCTACTTCAGTCGTAGAAGCTTTTGAAAATTATGCCGAAGAATTGAGGGTTGATCCTATCACTGGTAAAAATAATTTCGCAATTGTTCAGGCAGAAGATGAATTGGCTGCATTGGGGATGGTTATTGGTGCGAATTGGAATGGAGCAAGGTCTTTTACAGCTACTTCAGGTCCCGGTGTATCGTTGATGAATGAATTTTTAGGCTTGGCTTATTTTGCCGAGGTACCGGCGGTTTTGATTGATGTACAACGAGCGGGTCCTTCAACAGGCATGCCTACGCGCACTCAACAATCCGATATATTATCGGCCGCTTATGCCTCCCATGGAGATACTAAACACGTGCTGTTATTTCCAAGTACGCCTAAAGAGTGCTTTGAAATGACAGCTATGTCATTCGATTTAGCGGAACATCTCCAAACTCCGGTTTTGATAATGACAGATTTGGATTTGGGTATGAACGATCATGTAACTGAACCTCTGGAATGGGATGATAAGCGAGAATACAATCGAGGAAAAGTGTTAACAGCAGAAGACCTTGAAAATATGGGCCGTTTCGGGCGGTATTTGGATGTGGATGGTGATGGTATTCCATATAGAACTTACCCGGGCACCCACCCTACCAAAGGTTCCTATTTCACACGAGGCACTTCACATAATGAGTATGCCGGTTATACTGAAGATGGTGATGAATATGTCAAAAATGTAAATCGCTTATTGTTGAAATGGGAAACGGCTAAGGAATTGGTTCCAGCACCCCATTTTTATAAAAATAAAATTAACAATGACCAGGCTCTAATCTTTTTTGGAACTTCCATTTATGCAGCTGAGGAAGCTCTGGATATTCTAAAAGAACAAGGGCACGAAATGAACGCCATGAGAGTCAAAGCATTTCCTTTTAACGAAGAGGTAGCGGCATTTATTCGCTCACACAAAAAGGTTTTTGTGATTGAGCAAAATCGGGATGCACAATTTAGAAGTTTACTGATTAATGAGCTGGATGCCAGCCCGCATAAATTAATACCTGTATTAAATTACGATGGAATGCCCATTACAGCCGATAAAATCGTTCAACTAATTGAGTTAAGCTAATAAAAAATAAAATAAAATGTCATTCGTAGTACCTAAATTTAGACATCCGTCTTTACCTAAAAACAAATTGGGATACACCGTTAAGGAGTATGAAGGCTCTTTATCCACACTTTGTGCCGGTTGTGGCCATGATTCTATCAGTGCCGGAATCGTACAAGCGTGTTTTGAATTAGCCATTGAACCACACCGATTGGCAAAAATGTCCGGTATTGGTTGCTCATCAAAGACACCTGCATATTTTTTGAATAATTCACATGGATTCAATTCCGTTCATGGACGCATGCCTTCAGTAGCCACCGGCGCATACATGGCAAATCGAGATTTGATTTATTTCGGCGTTTCCGGCGACGGAGATTCGGCATCTATCGGGATGGGTCAGTTTGTTCATGCCATCAGAAGAAATGTCAATATGGTCTATATTGTTATGAACAATGGTTGTTATGGTTTGACAAAAGGGCAAGATTCTGCAACGGCAGATGAAGGTTCAAAAAGCAAATCAGGGTCAGTGAATATGTTTCAAGGGATAGATTTATGCGGTTTAGCACTTGAGTTGGGTGCAGGTTTTGTGGCGCAAAGTTTTTCGGGGGATAAAAGGCAACTTATACCGTTGATTCAAGCGGCTATCAAACACCCGGGTTTTGCTTTTATCAACGTGATTTCGCCTTGTGTTACGTTTAATAATAACGTGGGTTCAACAAAATCTTATGACTATGTTCGCGAACACATTGAGTACACTTCCACAATAGATTTTGTACCGATTGAAAACGAAATCACCACCTCTTATACTGAGGGGGGTGAAATTGACGTGAAAATGCACGATGGATCTCATCTTCATTTGCATAAATTGGAAAATGAATGGAATCCGAAAGACCGTCTGTCATCAGCCAATGCTGTATTGAAAGCCAGAATGAAAGGAGAAATTCTAACAGGATTAATCTATATCGACGAGGATACCGAACCGCTACACGATGTTATCAACACGACAATGATGCCTTTGAATACCTTAACTGAAAAGGAATTGTGTCCCGGATCTAAGAAATTGGCAGATATTAATGCGGGATTGAGATAGTATTTAATGATGAATGATAAATGATGAATATGCTGATAATCAACATTTTATAAAAAATAAGTACTGTTTAATTCTGCATAATTACGTTATTTCGAAAAAAAATAAAGAAAAGGGGTACAATCCAACCGGAAAGTACCCCTTAATATTTTGTTAACTTAGCAAAATAAGCATCACCAATTAACGGATATAGAACATCTCGCGGTATTTCGGCAAAGGCCAAGCAGTATCTTCAACAAGATACTCTAAACGATCGCAGAAAGTACGGATTTCTTCCATAACCGGTTTCACGTTGGCGCAATAAGCTTCTGCTTGTGCTTCAATGTTGTCCAACTCGTTAGCAGCCCGACGAGATTCAGTCATAGCTTTAACGCTATTAGCAGAACCGTTGATTGCTGCGCTTAGTGCTTTTACAAGCTCTAATTGAGCGGAGTATTCTTCTTCTTTTAAGCCAATAGCTTTCAAAGAAACAATATTGTCAGCAACTTTTTTCTGATAAGAAACAGCAGCCGGAAGAATTAAGTTAGCCACCATTTCACCCAAAGTACGGCTTTCAATTTGTACTTTCGTTACATAATTATGGAACTGGACTTCTTGGTAAGCGTGTAATTCCTTTTTAGAGAAAATACCTGATTTTGTGTAAAGATCAAGAACCTTTCTGGCACCCAAAGCTTTAATGGCTTCAGGAGTTGTAGTAAAATTATTCAAACCGCGTTTTGCAGCTTCAGCTTTCCATTCGTCGCTATAACCATTACCTTCAAAACGTACTTTCTTGGATTCTTTAATGTATTTCACAATAATAGCCATGATAGCGTCATCTTGAGCTTTACCAGCGGCGATTTGCTTATCAACTTCTTCTTTGAATTTAACCAATTGATTTGCCACGATAGTGTTCATAACTGTCATCGGGCCACCACAGTTTTGAGAAGAACCTACTGCCCGGATTTCAAATTTGTTACCCGTGAAAGCAAAAGGAGATGTACGGTTACGATCTGTATTGTCTTTCTCAAGCAATGGAATTTTTTCAACCAAATCCAAAGCAGATTTAACCCCTGACGCATCAGAAGCACCTGATTTTTCAATATCGTTGAGTAATTTATCCAAAGTACCTCCTAAAAAGGCAGAAATAATAGCAGGAGGCGCTTCGTTAGCACCCAAACGGTGATCGTTGTTCGCCGTTGCAATGGAAGCACGAATCAAATCAGCGTGTTCATAAACAGCGCGGATAATGTTGACGAAGAAAGTCAAGAACATCAAGTTTTTGCCCGGCTCTTTACCTGGAGCCAACAAGTTTTTACCTGTGTTAGTCGCAATGGACCAGTTGTTGTGTTTACCACTTCCGTTAACACCGGCAAATGGTTTTTCATGCAACAAACAAACAAGTTTATGACGACGCGCTACTCTATCCATCAAATCCATCAATAAATTATTATGGTCAACCGCCACATTGATTTCTTCGAAAACGGGAGCAAATTCATATTGTGCGGGACCAACTTCGTTGTGGCGAGTACGGACAGGAATGCCTAATTTATGTGCTTCAGTTTCTACATCGCGCATGAACGCATAAACGCGCTCAGGGATAGAACCGAAATAATGATCTTCAAGGTTTTGGTGTTTAGCAGGTAACTTACCTACTAAGGTACGACCTGTCAAAATTAAGTCAGGACGGAGGTTATACAGGGCTTCGTCAATTACAAAAAATTCTTGTTCCCAGCCCAAAGTAGCGGTTACCTTAGTGACATTTTTGTCAAAATATTGACAAACCGGTGTGGCTGCTTTATCTAAATACACTTGAGATTTTAACAAAGGCAATTTGTAGTCCATCGCATCACCCGTATAAGTGATGAAAACGGTTGGAATACAAAGAGTTTTACCGGCGCCTGTTTCAACGATAAAAGCAGGCGATGATGGATCCCAAGCTGTGTAGCCCCGGGCCTCGAAAGTAGCCCGCATACCACCCGAAGGGAAAGAAGAGCCATCCGGTTCTTGTTGAACGAGTGCATCAGCGCTGAATTCTTCAAAAACTTTACCATCTGGTGTTAAGTTGAAGAATGAGTCATGCTTTTCTGCTGTTTTACCTGTCCAAGGTTGAAACCAGTGGGTGAAGTGCGTCACGCCTTTGTCTTGTGCCCATTTTTGCATAGATTTCGCCACAACTTCAGCCACTTCACGGCTCAATTTAGTGCCGTTTTGGATAGCAGCTTTGACGCTTAAATAGGCTTTTTCGTCCATGAATGCTTTCATGGCAGCGTCATTAAATACATTTTCACCGTAAAAGTCGGCAATTTTTTCAGCCGGCATTTCACTGTATTCAAAATCATACTCTGAGCGATTTAAAATGGTATCGAGAGCATTAAATCTGGAAAGACTCATTTTAACAAAAATTTGAATTTGATGAATAATTGATTTTTAATTATTTTAAATATTGAAATAAATCTACATGTAATCAATAAATAAAAAAGAATATCTGTAAAAACCACAAGGCCATTACAAATATAAAGGTGATTAAAACACCTATGAAGGGCATTCCTTCATTATAATTGATTTATTATTGGAATAGGCTTGGTTTTTCACCAAATATTGAATCATCGTGCAGAAATATTGAGCAAATTTACAAAATTCGATGAAAAATGTTCCTATTTTCTAAAAAATTAAGAAAAAAAATAAAAAGAGAGGCAATGAGACTATTGAAACATAAGTCTTTCCAAATCTCAAAACCTCTCGTTTCTTTATATTTTGAAAAATTCAACAAATAAATATGTCATTAAAACTTATACACAGCGGCTAAAATAAATGACGTTTCAGATTTCTTACTCGCACCACTATCATTGATCCATATTTCTTTCTTAGCTGAATCAAAACGAATTTCAGGAATCAAGGTAAAAGCATCAATTTTGATATTGCCGGATAATGTGAAGGCTGTAATGCTATTATCAGTAGCAGCATATTTCAATCCATCTTTATCTGAAAATATTTCACCTCTGGCTGCTAATATGAAATTGGGGCTGATTGCCACATTCGCATACAACGCCGTACCTAAGAATGCACTCGTAACTTTTTCTTTGGTTTGGCTATAACTTAATATGTTCAATCCGACTGCAAATTTATCAGTGGCTTGGAAGCTTGTCGTCAAATCTAATGTATTAGCACTTGATGAATCTGGATTTTTCCCGGTCAAACCATTCAAAAAGATTTTAAAAGGACCACTGGCATATGATAACTGACCACCAACGAATTTTTTCTTGATGTCCAAATCAGGATTAATCAAATTGAATTTCCCTTTTGTATCCGTCAGACTAAATACGCCGACCATAGCACTTAGTTTATCCGTTAATGCAATATCTGCTTTTAAACCGGTATGAAAGAAAGGGCCGTTTGTATAATTATAAGACATCGAATAATTGAGGTTATTGGAAGCTTCCACTAATTCATAACCTACGAATGTCATAAAATTACCCATCGTGAATTTCAACTTATCAACGGGTTTGTACGTCACATACAACTGTTTGAGCAAAGCTGAACTTCCTATATAATTATAGTTGGTTTCTTCTGCGCGCGATCCGAACATCAAATCCGCAACAAACCCTACTTTACCATTGTCTTTCGATAAAGCAACGTTAGCCATGCCTAAACCAAAACCCTGCTGACCGGTGTAGGAAGTTTTAGATACAGACATCTTATTTGAGCTCGCTTTGAAATAAGCATCTACTTGACCCGAGATACTGAGGGGGGCTGAAGAATCTGCTTTCATTTCAGCATTATCCGCTGCGAAAAGAGATGTAGCACCCATGACACCTGCCACTGTCAGGTATTTAATAGTTCTAATAATATTCATAATTAATTGGCTTTTAGTTTAGAAAAACTATGTTCAAAAAAAACAATGTTTGATAATTGGTGATAATTAAATCAAAATAATTTGAGCGACGTCCGACTCTTTTTATTTTGATAATACAAAGTTGAGGAATTATTGCGAAAGTTACCTCATACACTTAGTTTGAAATCGAAACTTAGAATTATTTATGGTTAACCGATTTTTATTCAATATTTAATTTCATAATTTATTTATTATTAAAATTAAATTTTTATAAATTTTTGAAAAAAATGAAAAAAAATATCTGAAATGTTTGAAAATATATAAATTTGTTGACAAATAAAATAGCAAACATACCGATAATGAGAAAATTTACCACCCGAAAGCAGTTTGAGCTAAGAATTTGCGCATTATTTTTATTCAACTTTGTGATTTATCAGACGGCTTTTACCCAAATGGATTCCATCGCTTTTGTGTTTCAAGATGCGATTGAAAGCACTGTGGCTGCCAATGATGACAATGCTTTTGATTACGATACTGAATTTGATTATTTGCAAGAATTTATCCTCCACCCTATCAATATTAATAAAGCTCCTCGAACTGATTTTGAAAACCTCAAACTATTGACGCCCAATCAAATCACGGCTATTCTCGAGCATCGTGAAAAGCAGGGTAACTATATGACGTTGTTAGAGCTTCAATCGGTTTTAGATATCGAAACCATCCGCCGTATTTTGCCTTTTATTATGGTGGATGGTGACTTCGATGATTATCACTTACCCTTCAGAGAATGGTTGAAAAGAGGTAAAAATGAAATTATTGCCCGATACGAAAGACGCCTCGAAAAGGCAAAAGGTTATTTGGGCGCTTATATTGGTGATGCGAATAAATTCTATACGCGTTATCGATTTAGTTTTGCGAATAGATTGAGTTATGGCTTAACCTTTGAGAAAGATGCAGGAGAGCCATACAGCCCTTTTCTCGATTTTTATAGTTTTCATTTAAAAATAAATAATATCATTAAAGGTGTCAAAACTCTGTGTTTAGGGGATTATTCCGCTTCATTGGGTCAAGGTTTGATTCATGAAAATGGTTTTAATTTGGGCAAAAGCGCGCTTGCATTGAGTATTGAAAAAAATAGTCCACCTCTTAAGCAATATACATCATCCAATGAAGCTAATTTTCTTCGAGGCATCGCCGCTCAGTTGCAATTGACTCGACATACTGAGGGAGTTATTTTTGCTTCGTTCAGAAAGCGGGATGGCAATATTATTCAGCCTTTAGCCATTGACAATGCCGATAGTTTATCGGTCATTAGTGCGTTGCAGTACGTTGGCTTGCATCGGACAACAAACGAAAGGGAAGATAAAAACGCCGTCGGTTTGATAACGGTTGGGGGTCGCGTTTTAAGAACCGTAAAAAGAGGCTCAATGGCTTTCAATGCTGTTTTGAATCATTTTGATAAAAAAATTGATCCTCGTAACGAGACATATAATTTGTTTTCATTTAGAGGTAAATCTCTGCTGAATGTTTCAGGTGACTATAAATACACCTATCAAAACGCTCATTTTTTTGGTGAAACTGCGTTGAGCGATAATCTGGGTTGGGCCACTTTGAATGGCTTGTTATTGGGTTCGGATAAACGGCTGTCTTTTGCTTTTTTAAGCAGATTTTTTTCAACCAAATTCCAAACCATTAATGCGCAACCTTTTGCTGAATCATCCAAATCAAATAATGAAAAAGGCATTTATACAGGCTTAGATTTCAAAATGCATAAACGATGGGTATTATCGGCGTATGCTGATTTCTGGCAATATCCGTGGTGGAAGTTCAGAGTGGACGGTTCGTCCAATGGCTTGGAGTTTTTTACAAAATTGGCGTATAGACATAAGAATTCTGAGGGCTATTTGCAAGTTCGCACAAAGAAAAGACAGGAAAACACTTTCCGTCCAGATTCTTTAAAAGTCAATGAATTAATCTATAAGACAAAAACTCAGATTCGTTTTCATTGGCAAAATATGTATTCGAAGAATTTAATTTTTCGCAATCGTTTAGAGCTTTCATTTTATAAAGATGCAGCGTTGAGCCGTGGTTTCGTGATTTGGCAGGATGTCATTTTTAAGTGCCATTTGCCCGGGTTGACCCAATCAGACACCCCCCTCAGTATATCAAGTCGTTTAGCTTTTTTTGATACGGATAATTACCAATCTGCCATTTATGCTTTTGAAAATGATTTGATGTATAGTTTTAATGTCACACCTTATTATTACCGAGGAACAAGGTTTTATGCTAACATCAGCTATCAATTCAATAAAAAAGGTCGCTTTGAGTTTCGACTTGCTCGGACGTATTTGGCGAATCAATCCACTATTGGCAGTGGAAATGAGGAAATAAATGCCCCTCAAAGAACAGATTTAAAAATGCAGTTGTCATGTACTTTTTGACATTTTTTAACAGAGCAATATTAATAAATGTGAATATCAAATATTTTTTTTATTTCATCTCTTAAAAGCGCTTTTTCTACTTCTAATTGCGCTTTTATTTGAAAAAAAGTATCACTTTCGCCATCTGTCAATTCCATTAAAGAGTAGCGTCTATTCAAGTCTTCAATCATATTATCACTGTCGTACCAAGAACCTAAAATATCCTGAATATCATCCCATGATTTTTTACGGCTCGTCACATTAGATTTGTATTGAGCAGCTTTCTTGGGCAACAACTTGGCATTAAAATTATATTCTTTAATCAATTTTCTCAAATCGTGCATATCATTCGGTGAGAAATCAAGACTATCCACACATTTTTGAATTTTGCTCACCCGATTTTTAAAATACGATTTTAGCTTCTCATCTGTCAAGTTTTTAATCGTCCTCAAAATGTTTTTTTCTAATTTGTTCAATGTTGTGATTTCCTTGATACTCACACTTTTGAGTATAATGTCCTGTTTTTCGTCCAAATCTTTTCTAAGAATTCTACAGTATTTTTGCCAAAATTGAGACTCTTTTTGTACGTCTTCCTGTTTATATTTATCCAACTGAATTTGTAAATCCCGAACGGCTCCAATTTTTGTGTAAAAAGAATCAATGTATTTATTCTGTTTTTTGAAATTGAATTTTTTGTCCACGATGCCCAACATCCGCATCAAAGCCCGTATTTTCTTGGCTTCTAATCTGAATTTATGAATGGTTTCTTTTTCAAATTTTTTGATGGATTTATTCATTAAAATCCTCATTTTTTTGAATCGCTTCGTTACATATTCCTCTAATTTGTTAGTTTTCATAGTTTTTTTTTTGAACCAATTTTTTCAATTTTTCCCAAAAGTAAACGAGCATACAACAGCAGTCAATGACCGTTGTTATATGCTCGAGTGATGATTATCAAGTCGTGGTGCGGATTTTTATCCGCCTGAATGAAAATAATGTAAAAATTTAGCCCCCTAAACGCTGTCTGACGACAGGTAGAGGGCTAAATATTGACCGTTTTTTAGGCTGGTACTTTGAATTTTTAGGCGGATTATGCTCCGCATTTAGTATTTTTTAAGCGGATAAAAATCCGATCTACGGTACTAAAGTCGGCGTCACGTTTAGTTTGCGTTTTTCTAAAACAGCTTTATAATCACGAGGATAGATTTTTACAAAATGGGCTTTATTCTCAGACCAATTTTGAAGTATATCATGAGCATTCGGGCTGCTTGTCATTCGGAAATGATCGCGCACCATGCGGCGAATGGTATCAAAGTCTTCATCCGTAACAGTATCAATGTCAGCCATATCGTTATTGAAACGGGCTTCCAAAGTCTTGTTCACATCATATACAAAGGCAATACCACCCGACATACCAGCGGCGAAGTTTTTACCGGTTTCGCCCAGAACCACGACCACGCCGCCTGTCATATATTCACAGCCATGATCACCTACGCCTTCAACCACTGCTTTAGCACCTGAGTTGCGGACGGCGAAACGCTCACCAGCCATTCCCATGATATATGCCTCGCCGGAGGTAGCACCATACAATGCCACATTACCGATAATGATATTTTCAGCAGGATTAAAAGTCGCTTTTTCGTCAGGTGAAACGGCGATTTTACCGCCTGAAAGACCTTTGCCAAAATAGTCATTTGACTCCCCCCTCAGTATAAATGTCAAGCCTTTAGTCAAAAACGCACCGAATGACTGTCCGGCTGACCCTTTAAAGCGATATACGAGAGTATCGTCCGGTAAACCTACCGATTTGTAACGTTTGGATATTTCATAACTCAACATGGTTCCAACAGCCCTATCCGTATTTTTTATCTTGAAAATAGAGGAATATTGTTTACCCGTTTCAAGGGTATTCGCCGCTTTTTTAATGAGTTTTCTATCTAAAATATCTTTCAAACCATGATCTTGAGTGACCATCCTGTGTTGCCCGATGCTTTCGTCAGCCGGTTCTTTATACAGAATAGGCGATAAGTCAATAGTTTTATATTTCCAATGTTGGAAAGTTTTTTTCGCTTTTAGCATTTCCACTTTCCCCACCATTTCGTCAACCGTCCTGAAACCCAGTTCTGCCATAATTTCACGGAGATCCTGCGCTAAGAAGGTGAAAAAATTAATGACATGTTGCGGGTCGCCTGTAAAACGGCTGCGCAATTCTGGGTCTTGAGTCGCAATACCAACCGGACATGTATTGACGTGACACTTACGCATCATGATACAGCCTTCAACAATAAGAGCCGCTGTTGCTATTCCCCATTCTTCCGCACCAAGCATTGCTGCTACTGCAAGGTCACGTCCGGTACGCAATTGACCATCCGTTTGAACAATTACGCGGTCACGCAATTTATTTTTAACAAGTGTCTGGTGCGTTTCAGCTAAGCCTAATTCCCAAGGTAAACCCGCGTGTCGAATACTACTGAGTGGGGAAGCTCCGGTGCCACCATCGTAGCCGGCAATCAAGATTTTATCTGCTTTTGCCTTAGCTACACCCGAAGCAATAATGCCTACTCCTGCTTTTGATACAAGTTTGACATTAATATCTGCTTTAGGATTGCTATTTTTTAAATCAAAAATCAACTGAGCCAAATCTTCAATGGAATAAATATCGTGGTGTGGAGGTGGTGAAATCAAAGCTACACCTGGTGTACTGTGTCTCACACGACCAATCCATTCATCTACTTTATGACCCGGTAATTGACCACCTTCGCCAGGTTTTGCTCCTTGCGCCATTTTAATTTGAAGTTCATCGGCTTGGCTCAAATAGTAACTTGTTACGCCAAAACGACCGGACGCCACTTGTTTGATTGCCGAGCGTTCCCAATCACCATTTGGCTTTTTATCATAGCGAATTTCATCTTCACCGCCTTCTCCTGAGTTAGAACGCCCCCCAATACGATTCATGGCAATCGCTAAGGTTGAGTGTGCTTCGTGAGAAATCGAACCGAATGACATGGCACCGGTCGCAAAACGTTTGAATATTTTTTCAGCCGGCTCGACTTCTTCAATCGGTATCGGCGTTCCTTTTCTGAATGTTAGTAAACCGCGCAGCGTCAACGCTTGTTCATCTTGTTTGTTGATGACTTCAGTGTACTTTTTATATACCGCATAATCATTCGTGCGGGTAGATAACTGCAAATAATGGATAGATTGTGGATTCAAAGTGTGTGCCTCACCTCTTCGCTTCCATTGATAAACACCACCTTCTTCAAGCTGACGCGTTAACCCGAGGGGCATTTCAATGTAAGCCAAATGGTGTTTTGTTAACACTTCTTCAGCAATACCATCAAAACCCACGCCTTCAATACGTGACACAGATTTGGTAAAACATTTTTCAACGACTTCCGAATTGAGCCCTAAAATTTCGAAAATCTGCGCGCCAGCATAAGATTGTAAAGTAGAAATACCAATCTTAGACATCACTTTCAACAAACCTTTACCTACTGCTTTGATGTATTTTTCGATTGCATAATCAACTGAATGTCCATTATGTTCACTATGGTCTTCAGTTTCAACAATATTTTTGGCAGTAGCAAAAGCCATATAAGGGTTCACTGCTTGGACACCATAACCAATCAAACAAGCGATATGATGAACTTCCCAAATGTCACCTGCTTCAATGATGATACTGCATTTTGAGCGCAAACCTACTCGAATCAAGTGATGATGTATCGTGCCGGCTGCCAAAAGTGACGGAATAGGGGCATTGAGCATATCTGTTTCGCGATCACTTAAAATCAAAATATTCGCTTTATTGCGGACAGCTCTTTCAGCATCACCACAAATCCGATCAATGGCTGCTTTAAGTCTGCCTTTTTCATCTTCGGCTTCAAAAGTGATATCAATGATTTCACTTTTGAAATATTTATGATTCAGATTTTTCAATTTCGACAACTCCGAATTTTTCAAAACCGGTTGGTCTAAAGCAATAAAACGCGCTGAGTCTTCTGAAGGAATCAGGATATTATCGCCCCCCTCAGTTAATTTCACCAAAAGCGACATAACCGAGCGTTCGCGTATCGGGTCAATCGGCGGATTCGTTACTTGCGCAAACAATTGTTTGAAATAACTGCTCAAATGTTGTGGACGTTGCGAAAGCACTGCCAAAGGTGTGTCCGCACCCATAGATCCAATAGCCTCTTCACCTGATTTCGCCATAGGCTGAATCAGAATTTTTACATCTTCTTTCGTAAAACCAAAAAGCTGTTGTTTTTCGGTTAAAAACTTTTGGTCAAACTCTAATTGGTCAATTTCAGAAACACTTTCTTGTTCATTTCCAAAACCATTCAAGGAAGGTAATTCACTTAAAGTAATTTTATTTTTTTCAACCCAAGATTGATAATCTCTATTTTTACAAATGATGCTCTTAACTTCCTCATCGTCTATAATACGGTGTTGGTCAAGATCGGCAATCAGCATTTTACCCGGCTGCAAACGTCCTTTTAAGACTATTTTTTCTTGTGGAATTTCCAAAGCCCCGGCTTCAGAGGCGGCTATCAAGACATTATCATCTGTCAAACAATAACGCAAAGGACGCAAACCATTTCTATCTAAACTAGCCCCTACTACTATACCATCCGTGAAACAAATCGCCGCCGGACCGTCCCAAGGTTCCATCATTGTTTCATGATATTCGTAAAAGGATTTTTTATAATTATCCATTTGCTCGTCATGCTGCCAAGCTTCCGGAATCATCATCATCAAAGCATGTGGCAATGACCGACCGTTCATCACCAAAAACTCCAACACATTATCAAAATTTGCGGAATCTGATAAAGCTTGACCACACACGGGGAACAACTTTTCTAATTCATCTTCTGAAAATAGAGCTGATTCCATTACCATCTCTTTCGACTTCCACCAATTGATATTGCCCGTAATGGTATTGATTTCACCATTATGAGCGATATAACGGAAAGGCTGAGCCAATTTCCACTTCGGAACAGTATTCGTAGAAAAACGACTGTGTACGAGTGCAATTGCCGATTTTAAATCAGCGTCGTGCAAATCGGGATAAAAAGGACGCACTTGGTAGGTCGTCAGTTGTCCCTTATACACTACAGTCTTATATGAAAAAGAAGGCATATAAAACTGGTCAGCTGTCTGCGGGAAAGTTTGGTGAATTTTATGTGTAGAATATTTTCTTAATATATAAAGGCGACGCTCTAACCAATACCGGTCTGGCGGCGTTTGACGTGGTTTTACAAAAACATGCTCCATTCTTGGCTCTACCGAAACCGCGGTTTCCCCCAATTCTTCATCATCAGTTGGAATCATCCGATAGCCCAATAGGTCAAACTCCATTTCATCAATATAGTCATTGAGCAATGCGCGACATTGGTTTCTCAACACTCTATCCGGCGGAAAAAATACGACACCAACCCCATATTCACCAAAATCAGGTAATTCAAAGCCGTTTTCACGGGCTTTTTTTACAAAAAAATCGTGCGGTGTTTGAATCATGATACCGGCTCCATCGCCTGTATTGGGTTCACACCCACAAGCTCCCCGATGTTCCATGTTTGTCAACATCTTGAGCGCATTTTCTACTAACTCATGGGTTTGAATGCCATCAAGGTTAGCGATAAAACCCGTACCGCACGAGTCCTTTTCAAGTTCAGGAACATAAAGGCTTTTACCTTGTCGTGTTATATTTAATTGATCAGTCATTGAATGTGTTTGATAATTAATTGACATATACTTACCCACTCGGTAAAATTCCCTTAAACACTATTGAGCAGGCGTTTTCATTACTAATTTTTTATAAAGTGGTTCTATAAAATTGGTAGGTGTACAAAGTTCCGATTTTTTTTTGAAATGGAGTACAGTATTTTCAATAAAATACGATTTTCAAGCTAATATAAAGGGATTATAGTGCTTTAATTTCAAAATTAAAAATTTAAATACAATTGAGTATAAATATAATAATTCAAAATTTTAAAATAAACAAAATTAAATTTCGATTGTCTTTTTCATAAACTAAGTTAAAAAAAATCTTTAAACTCATTCCAAAATGACTGTTCTCAATCTTAACTAAATTCAAGTTCCCCCCCTCAGTATATCAATAAAAAACAGCTACTTCTGCCAAAGATTTGCGATGAATATCGGGAACATACGCCTCTTCCGATGCATATCCAACAGGTAATAACAAAAATGGACGTTCATTGTCGGGGCGGTTCAATATAGTTTTCATAAAATTCATCGGGCTGGGCGTATGGGTTAATGTTACCAAACCCGCTTCATGAATTGCCGCAATTAAAAAACCACAGGCGATGCCAATAGATTCTTGAACGTAATAATGCTTTTCCTTGTTTAAACCCGTTGATTGGGCGAAAACAACAATCAACCAAGGGGCGATTTCTAAAAATGGTTTTTCCCAATCTGTGCCCAAAGGCGCAAGGTCTTTGAGCCATTGCTCGGTCATTCTACCATTGTAACTATCATATTCTTCTTTTTCAGCAGCTATGCGGATAGCTTTTTTGACAGTGGGGTCGTTTATAGCACAAAAAGTCCAAGGTTGTTTATGAGCGCCGGATGGAGCTGTTGAAGCCGTGAGTATAAGTTTTTCAATAATCACTTTAGGAACTGGCTTATCGGAAAACGTACGAACACTGCGACGTGCATTCATCATTTGATAAAAATCATCTGTTCTCTTTTGAACTTCTTCAATGTCAATCTTTGGCACATCATAATAGATATGTGGAAAACCGTTAATAATATATAGCATATAATTCAATGATAAAGTTTCCATAAATGTGGCTTCAAATTTTTACAAAAATAAAAAGGTATCAGATAATTTCTACTATCTGATACCTTTCCTAAACTGTTTTTTATAAAAAATTATTGAGCGACCGTAACCGGAATTTTACTTAATTCTTGAGGTTTTTCAGGATTGGTCACATCATATTGATAAAAACCATCTTTACCGATTATTAAAGCCACTTTTAGCTTGTTATCTTGATAAGAAATAACATCATATGTGTCAAAATTGCTCGTGTGAGATTTAAGATTTTTATCCACATCCTCCCAATTTGTCACATCAAAAATTTTAAAACCGTCGTCACAAAGATAAAGAGTATTGTTCAATACGCTCAAACCGCGTGGATTTTTCATTTGATATGATTTTAACAATTGAGGGCTGCGCAAATTACTGATATCAACGATGAGAAGTTGATTCACGGCATTGTTGCAAGGTGTACCGTTGCGTAAAGTGACATATGCCCGATTGTCATCAGCAAAAACAGGGTCGCACGCCCGACCGTGCGTGAAAATACTGAGTTGAACCGGACTTGTAGGATTCTCTAAATCATATATAAACATGCCCGTTGTAGAGCCAATGAATAACTTATCTTTGTGTGGAAAAAGCGTTTCGATATTCCAAGCAACGTTTAAGGAATTAGCCAAATTAGGATTGTCTAACTGCTTGATATTGTAAATGCTCACTTGATTTTGATTGATAGTATAAAGATAGTCCGCATAAATCGTGAACCGAGCCATTGAGCCGCCTACACCCGCCGGACGTGCACCGGCACTATTCGTTGCAGCCGTCGGAAATGACTTAGTTGATGATGAAAATATACGATCATCTTGCGCAAACCAGCCTCCACCGTTGCTCAAACGAGGGTCATTACAATCAATCTTTTGGGTCACTTTCTCCGCCACATAGTCCACAAGCCAACCGCGAGTGGGGTCGCGCCAAAAAACACTTTGGAAAACGTCCTGTGTTCTTTTCGTTAAGCGGGGTTGTGAAACATTCAAAATATTGATTGCTAATAAATCCATGTAACTGTCAGCGTAGAGAATATCGCCTTTGATGGCTATATCCACATTGCCCGGAATGGTCAAAAAACCAATGTTTTGTGGAGATTTGATGTTTGAATTGTCAATGATATGTACACCTTCCTTTTGCTCATTGATGAAAATATACTTATCATAAAAATATATTTTTCCCGGGTTTTTTAACTGCCGAGCAGCTTGATATTGCGGTGTCTGTCTCATCTCAGCATCGGACTTGTAAACGGGCGTCCATTGCGTGAAAGAGTTGGTGCTTTCACAGGTATCTTTCAGACAACCGTTGAAAACAAGGCTTAAGAGGAATAAGAAAGATAAAGTGAGCTTTTTCATGATACCGATAAATTTTAGACTAAGAAATTAAGTTTGACGTTTTTTTTTTATTGATAACGTATCTAAACAGTTATTCGCTGTAAAAAAGTTTGAAAATATCGAATTAAAGAGGCTTCACCGCGTATTTTTCTAAAAATTCTTCCATTTCTGTAATCATATCAACCGAGCCAATTGCTATCGTGATATTTTGATGTAAATTTTTGGGTTCAATTTCCATGACCCGATTCCTACCAAGCGTGATGGCTTTGCCGCCAGCTTGCTCAACTACAAAACTGAGAGGGGCGCATTCATATAACAACCGCAATTTCCCTTTTGGATATTTTCGCGTATTGGGATAAAGAAAGATACCACCTTGAAAGAGGATGCGATGAATATCACTCACCATGGAGCCAATGTACCGCAAACTATAATTCATGTCTGAACAATGGTCAATATAGCGACGCATTTCAACATCAAATTTCAGATAATATCCTTGATTAACGCTATAAAATTGTCCCGATTTGGGCATTTTAACGTCTCGATGGCTGAGACAAAATTCGCCGATGGAAGGGTCAAGGGTGAAGCCATTGACCCCGTTTCCGGTAGTATACACCAATAAAGTTGATGTACCATAAAGGACATATCCGGCTGCTACCAAATCTGTTCCTTTTTGCACAAAATCTTCCATAGTAATGGGGCCTGAAGGATCGGATTTTCTTCTAAAAATACCGAAAATTGTGCCTACCGAAACATTTACATCAATGTTGGAGGATCCGTCAAGTGGGTCGAAAACCACGATATACTTCGGATGTTTGCCATGAATGGGCGGAATTTCGACAAAATGCTCCAGTTCTTCACTGGCAATAGCGGCACATTCTCCACTGTTTTTAAGGCATTCAATCAGTTTTTCGTTGGCGTAAATATCGAGCTTTTGTACAGTGTCGCCCGAAGCGTTTTGTGAGCCATCCATGCCCAAAATGTTCACAAGCCCGGCTTTATTGACTTCCCGGTTGACAATTTTAGCGGCAACGCCTATGTCACGTAGCAATCCGGTTAACTCGCCGGTAGCATAGTCAAAGTCATTTTGGCGGCGAATGATGAATTCGTCGAGGGTAATAATACGGTTCATTTATTAATTTGGTATTTAATTCAAAAATATAATTTGGTCAGGAATAAAGCACAAAATTAGGCATTTTTTTGTTAAAATATATCTTTTATACTGAGGGGGGTATGGTATTCATTTATAAAATATAATAGACTTATTTTTTTTATTTTTCAAAGAATATTTCGAAAACGAGTTTTTATGGATACGGAAAACTTTGATTTTGGATATAAGTTACATTTAGCAATCCCGCATTAAAAGGATAATTTTATTCCACACCATTCAAATTAAACGAAATGAATTTACCTTTGCGGATATTGTTTTTTAAGATTAAATTTTTTTCAATGAAACACATAGTAGTGATGACCGGCGCGGGTATTAGTGCGGAAAGTGGTATCAAAACTTTTCGCGACGCTGACGGCTTGTGGGAAGGACATGATGTGATGTCGGTCGCATCACCTCAAGGCTGGGCAAAAGACAAAGAATTGGTCTTGAAATTTTACAATGACCGACGCCGTCAACTGTTTGAGGTTCAACCTAACGAAGCACATAAAGCCATTGCTGAATTAGAATCGATATATAAAGTGACGGTTATCACTCAAAATGTAGATGATTTGCACGAACGGGCAGGTAGTTCCAATATCATTCATTTGCACGGCGAATTGCGCAAAATGCGTTCTACCGTTGATTATTCACTTGTTTTTGATTGTGATGGAGACATCCATATCGGCGATAAATGCCCTAAAAACTCACAATTGCGTCCCCATATCGTCTGGTTTGGCGAACCGGTACCGATGCTTCAAAAAGCGTGCGAAATAACCTCGGTAGCCGATTTGGTAATGGTGGTGGGATCTTCGATGCAAGTATACCCGGCTGCAGGTTTAGTGGCTTACGCTCCACCCTACGCTGAAGTATATTACATTGATAAAAAACCATCGTCGAATTATGAGTTAGGTGTTCGTAAAAATCTTCATGTTGTTGCGGAAGCGGCAACTATTGGCGTTCGTCGCATCGTAAATCAGTTAATGAATGTATAGACAACCTGAATTTAAGTATTTTAACAATCTGGATGGGCTCCGTTTTTTAGCCGCCTTTGCAGTCATTATCGGGCATTGTCAAAGTGTGATTTTTCAGCATGGCATGCGGGTTTATTCTCCTTTTGCCGATAAATTAGCCAATTTTGGGGTTGATTTTTTCTTTGTTTTGAGCGGTTTTCTTATCAGTTATTTATTGTTTAGAGAGGTAGACACAACGGGAACTATTAAAGTTCGCTATTTTTATTATCGCAGATTTTTGCGCATTTGGCCCGTTTATTTTGCTTTTGGCTTGATAGGATTGGCAGTTGGAAAGTTTTTTATTGATTGGTTCAATTATCATCCCGAATATTCACACGCATACTCGTTTAAAGATTTTCTCTACAACGTTTTTTTTCTGGGGACTTTCAGCATCAATTTTCAGACGATGTTGGGCTATCATCGTCCCGTTTCGTCATTGATGGTCGGGCACTTTTGGTCATTGGGTATTGAAGAGCAATTTTATTTGTTATGGGCGCCTTTGATGTTTCTTTTTAAAAAACGATCATGGATTTTAATTTTGTTATTCATCGCCATTGGGTTGTATTTCAATAGCATTCCTTACGAAAAAGTCAGCCAATACTACGAATTTCATATCAATTTTACCGCCAATCGTTTTCTACATTTCGGTTTGGGAGCGGCTTTAGCCTGGTTGATTCGGTATTTTCCATTCGTTGAAATGTATCAAGGAATAATAAAAAAACTGAAAAAACATACCCCCCTCAGTATAACACGTTCCAACGGTGTAATTTCTAAAATATTTGAACCTGAAAACTTGATTCATGTTCCCATAGTGATAGCCCAGATTTGGTTTTTATGGAAAACTTCGGTATATATTTTCGGCAATGAATTCCCCTTCAATGAGCGTATTATTAACGGATTTGTATCCATGGGCATCATTGCAATTGCCATTTTACCGGTTTCGGTTTTAACCGTATTGATGTTGGAAACACGCATTCCAAAATATTTGGGCAGGATTTCATTTGGTGTCTATATTTACCACTTTATTTCAATTCACTTAGTTGATAAATGGCTTGAAATATTGGGTATCACTGTTCAGAATCCATCTTTTTTGTTTCTTTTACCTTTTATTTCAAGTGTTTTATCAGTGAGCTTAGCGGCTATTTCTTATGAATATTTTGAAAAGTATTTTTTAACATTAAAAACAAAATTCCATAGTTAATGAAGATTTTTTTAGTGGGTTTTATGGGGTGCGGGAAAAGTTATATTGGGAAAAAATTGGCTCAAATGTTAGGATTTCAATTTGTGGATTTGGATTCAGTGATTGAAAATACGGAAAGCCTTCCCGAGGAAGCCGGGAAAGTGACTGTTGCGAAAATATTTGCCTCAAAAGGTGAACCCTATTTTAGACAATTGGAAAGTGACCGACTTAGGGGTTTAAATAAATGGACTGAAATTGTGATAGCCACTGGTGGCGGTGCAGCTTGTTTTCATCAGAATATGCAATGGATGAATGACAATGGCATCACCGTTTATCTCAAAACGCCACCCGAATTGTTGGCTGAAAGGCTGAATAGTGAAGCCGCACATCGGCCCGTACTGCAAGGCAAATCAGGTACAGAACTATTAGACTTTATCAAAGAAAAATTGAACGATAGAGAAGTTTTTTATAATCAAGCGCAAATAATCGTTTACCAAAATGCAAATGGTGAAGAGATAATTTTTGATATTCTCCAAAAAATACTCAATATAAGAATGGCAAACTAAATTTTGATAACTTAAACACGGTATTTTGAGGTAATTAACGGAATTATCTTGCTCTTCAATCCTGCAAATCAGTAAATTGAATTACTTTTATGTTACCAATCAAACGACTCTCCCACGAACATCGATTTAGCCAAAAAAATAACCTTAATTTAATATAACACGGACAGAGCAATTGACAAACAAAATTATTTTACCCCCTTTACCCCTCTTTTTTTACTTTTTTCGGAACTGAGCAAAAACATTCGTTGGTAGAAAACTACAATCAGGAGAAAACAAACATACCTTATCATTTTCAAAGGCGCGGAAAAGTATTAACTTTGCCGCGCTTTTGGCGTTATATACTTTTACTTCGAAAATTAAAAAACAATTATTTTTTATATGGAACATCAACATTGCGTGATTATAGGTTCAGGTCCTGCGGGATATACGGCAGCTATTTATGCTTCGAGAGCAGGTCTTAAACCTATTTTATATACCGGTCAAGAACCCGGCGGTCAATTGATTACAACAACGGAAGTCGATAATTTCCCCGGCTATCCAAATGGCGTGCAAGGACCTGAAATGATGGAAGATTTGAGAAAACAAGCGGAACGTTTCGGAACAGAAGTCAGATATGAGATAATAACCAAAGTAGATTTTTCAGGACATCCACACAAACTTTATACTGAGGGGGGGGCTGAAATTCAGGCTGACGCGGTTATCATCTCAACCGGAGCGAGTGCTAAATGGTTAGGACTGGAAAGTGAGCAACGACTTAAAAATAAAGGTGTTTCGGCTTGTGCGGTCTGTGATGGTTTCTTTTTCAGAAATCAAGAAGTAGCTATTGTCGGTGCCGGAGACACGGCAGCAGAGGAATCTACTTATTTGGCAAAACTCTGTAAGAAAGTACATCTTTTAGTGCGAAGAGACGAAATGCGCGCTTCAAAAATCATGCAACAACGAGTAATGAACACGCCTAACCTCGAGGTTCACTGGAATACGGAAGCCACAGAAGTTTTAGGTGACCAAGAAGTAAAAGGTCTCAAAATCATCAACAATAAAACGCAGGAAGAAAAAGTACTTAATGTTACCGGCTTTTTTGTTGCAATTGGACATAAACCTAATACCGATTTGTTCAAAAGTTGGTTAGATTTAGATGAAACCGGGTACATTATTTTATCCAAACCCGGCACTTCTTACACAAAAATTGAAGGCGTTTTCGTTGCCGGTGATGCGGCTGATAAGGTTTATCGTCAGGCGGTCACAGCAGCCGGTATGGGGTGTATAGCAGCCTTAGATGCCGAAAGATGGCTGACAGAGAAAGGAATTGTTTAGTAAAATCAAGGCATTTCAGTAATAATTATAGTCAATTATTATACTTTGTTATAAAAATTCATCATTTTTGCAGCCCTTAAATCATCTATTTATCATTCTGCAATTAATTATCTCACCCGTTTATTCGGGATAAAATCAACTTTTATATGGCAACACGTTTCAGAGCAGGTGTTCTTCACGGTCAAGAAGTAAAAGACCTATTGGATTATGCTAATGCAAATAATTTTGCGCTTCCCGCAGTGAATGTGGTGAGTAGCAGTACTATTAATGCAGTTATGGAAACTGCAAAGGCTGTTAACTCCCCGGTTATTATTCAATTTTCAAATGGCGGTGCTGCTTTTAATGCAGGATTGGGTTTGGGTAATGAAGGTCAAAAAGGCTCTATTTTGGGTGGGATAGCGGGTGCTATGCACGTTCATACGTTGGCGAAAGCCTATGGTGTTACCGTGATTTTGCATACTGACCACTGCGCAAAAAAACTTTTACCGTGGATTGACGGCTTGCTCACAGCAAGTGAAGAGTTTTTTGCACTCAGAGGTTTTCCTCTTTATTCTTCTCATATGCTGGATCTTTCAGAAGAACCTATCGAAGAAAATATGGAAATCTGTGAAAAATATTTTGAGCGGATGGCAAAAATGGGTATGACACTTGAAATCGAATTGGGTGTTACAGGTGGTGAAGAAGATGGCGTAGATAACTCAGATGTAGATAATTCGAAATTATATACGCAACCTTCCGAAGTGGCTTATGCCTATGAAAAACTGTCAGCAATATCGCCTAATTTTACTATTGCAGCTGCTTTCGGTAATGTCCATGGCGTTTATAAGCCAGGTAATGTCAAATTAGAACCGAAAATTTTGAAAAATTCTCAAGAGTTCGTGAAAGAGAAATATAATTTGGGTTCTGATGTTCCTATCAATTTTGTTTTCCATGGTGGTTCAGGTTCAAGCCGCGAAGAAATCAGGGAAGCGATTGAATATGGTGCTGTAAAAATGAACATTGATACTGATATGCAATGGGCTTACTGGGATGGAGTTCGCACTTACGAAGCCGCGAAGCATGATTATTTGCAAGGGCAAATCGGCAATCCGGAAGGTGAAGACAAACCCAACAAGAATGTGTATGACCCCCGTAAATGGGTTCGTGCCGCAGAAAAAACTTTTGTCGATCGCTTGAAATTGGCTTTTGAAGACTTGAATTGTATCAACCGCAATGCTTAAGATGAAATTTGATGGTTTGATACCACACAAATTTATTTTTTAAGAAGTTGTTACTTTACCTAAAATAGTTCGTCTGAATCAGGCAATCTATATATTTAAGAAAAAAATACAATTCTATGTTTGGTTGTAAATATCAATTATCGTAGTTTTGAATTTCATAAAACTATTTTTTCACATAAAAAGAATCAACATTATGTCAATTCAAGCTAAATATCAAGCGGTTTTGAACTTAGGCGAAGAACTCGGTACAAAAGAGGGTTCAGTTTCAGAAGAAAATGGCGTACTTAAAATCGGTGGTACGGTACATTCTGAGTACGAAAAAAATCTTCTTTGGGATAAAATCAAAGAGATTGGAGGTGCTGAGCCTGCTGATATCGCTGCTGATATCAGAGTAGAAACAACTGACTATTATGCAAAATACACCGTTCAAAAAGGTGATACGCTCGGCAAAATTGCTAAACATTTCTATGGAGAACCCATGAAATATACGCAAATTTTCAAAGCTAATACTGATATTCTTGAGCATCCCGATAAAATCGAGGTAGGACAGGAATTGGTAATTCCTTTTGAGCAATAAACTTATAACATTTACAAGTTTCGTGAAAAAAGCGGTTGAAATGCACATTTCAGCCGCTTTGTTATTTAACGGGTATTGATTAATTTTTAGCTACTGTTGTATTTTCAATTATGCGTTGAAATTCTGTTTGAGACCTATTTTCAAAAATATCAGGGATAAAAATCTTGATTTTCACAGTTTCTTGGCATAGGTTTCCTTTGTTTTTAATCAAGGGTCGTTTTTCAACCAGACATTTCAACCCTGTATCCGGATATTTGTTGTTTAAAATTATCTTATACCGACCCTCGCGTATCAGAATCGCTAATAAATCCATACTGCCACCCTCTAAGAGGGCGTGAGATTCAACTAAAATTTGATTTTCGTGATGCCAAAAAAAGATTTCAAATTCATCAGATAATTGAAGTTTAATATTTGTTACGGAGTCTTCAATTTTAAGATACTGATAAATGACTTTTTCGACTTGGGAAAATAGCGGTGAGGTGTGCATCAAAAAGAATGCACTAATTAAAATTTGGAGTTTTAATTTCATGATATTATAAGTTATGGTTAATTTTTCTAAGGTAAATTTATAAGAAAAAACCGATAAAACAAAAAAAATGCATAAAAATTGTACCTAAAATAAAGAAAAGCCCCCCTCAGTATCAACTCTATGAAAAATTGAACTACTGAGGGAGGCATATTTGTTGTTAAAAAATAATTTTATTCAAAGGAAAACCCCCTCACAATCAAGGATTTAGCCTTGCAACTGTTTTAACTTTGGCATCGGTATTTTTTAACACATTGATATTTTTAGGTACCAATACCACAAACGAAATGGTTTCTTTAAGTTCTACACCATTCAATTTTACGGGATTAAAAAGGCTTGGTGCTGTCACTGTCAAATCTTGTACACTTAATTCTGATTTCAACATGTAACGTCCTGTTTCTGCTAAGGCTTTCAATGTAGCTTCGTTGGTCGGAACAGAAACAGTCATTTGAATTCTGACAACATCATTGTCCCAGGGTGTAACCTGAATGTTTTCTCCAAGATTCAATACAACTGTTTGCCTACCTAAAAGCGGAAAAGATTTTACGAATATCTTTTCACTCTGCCCTGTTGCAATGCTATGAAGCAGCAGCAGAGGCAGCATGAGTAACAAACTTAAACGTGTAAAACGTATTGTCATGTCTACCTCCTTTTATTTAAAATTTATATAAAATTAACTAAGTTTTGCAAATAAAACAAATTTTTTGTTTAAAAAGTGCTTATTTATGAAATAATAGTGACATAACATTTAAAGTTATTTTTGATTTTAAACAAAATTAATATTTTTAAATATATAAATATGATATTTTATATTAAATTTTCAAAAAATATACGCCGCCTGCTTGTTCAACAGGTTGTTGCATATGCTCTACTTCCTCGGTGGATATTTTTAATACCTGAGCATAAAAAGCAATAATTTTTTTTTCTGACTCGCTTTTCCGTATACTGACCGTCAACATCCCTTTTTCATCAAATTCTTGTTTTAAAATATTGATATTCAATCGTTTAACGGCATTCATGACATCGGGCATTTTATCATATTCAAATCGTATTTCAAATATATCTTCCACGATTTTTTCTATGATTTCAGCATTTTTTAATGCCTCGGCTGCACTTTCTCGATAAGCAGCGATTAAACCCGAAGTGCCTAAAAGCGTCCCGCCGAAATATCGAACTACCACTATGCCTACATTGGTTAAACCCAAACTGTCAATTTGCCCTAAAATAGGCCGTCCTGCTGTACCGCTCGGTTCACCGTCATCATTTGAGCGATAGCGGTTGCCATCTAAGCCGACGCGCCAAGCGTAACAATGGTGGCGGGCTTTGGGATGTTCTTTTTTAACTTTCTCCAAAAAATGGACAAAATCTGTCTCTATACTCTCCGAATCGGATTTTTCGGAGAGTGGGGTCGCGTAAGCAATGAATTTAGAACCTTTGTCTTTATATTCACCGACACTTTCAGTGGCAAGGGTTTTGTAAGAGTCAATCACAGGTAAATTTAAGGTAATCGTATAAAATTTTATTATTCAAACAACAGAAAAGGCTATCACAAACAGGCGATAAATGTCTGCAATAGCCTTTTTCCGGATGAGTTGCTGTCAATTCACGCGTTATTTTTTATAAACAAGAGTACCAGCAATCATATCATGCAAAGCTTGTTTTTTTTCGGTAAAAGGTTGCATTAAATAGCCGATTAATAGAATCATTGCCGAGGGAATTTTTGCAAAATAGCGACCAACTGCGTTGAGTGTTGAAATACGATTACCACGTAAATCAGTAACGACGATGCCCATGGCTTGTTTTCCAAATGTTGCTTGTTTTTCTCCTGATTCTAATACTGCGTAGTAAGCAACCTGACCTACCAGAACTATCAGATAGTAAAGATAAAAGGTGGTTGGAATGCCATCTTCAAAAATTGTAGGGTCATTCATCATGCCCAAACCCAGAGCGTAACCAATGATTGTTTGAAAGATGTACAGGATTATACCATCAATAATGACCGCCACAAAGCGTTGTCCAAAAGAAGCATAATCTGAAAAACCGGGTTTTTCATTCTCTAAATTGTTGTCAAGAAGTTGATCCATTTTGTTTTAGATTTTAATGAAGTAAAAATGTAAAGATATAACAGCGCATCAAAAAGATTATCGCCAAACGAATTGATATGCTTTAGTGTCTAAAAAAAACATTGTCATGCAAATATTACAAAGCTTCAGGATATATTCATTTATGGACTGAATTATTTTTATTTTGGCTTTAAAAAAATCTCAGCCATCATACACCTTGCCGAACCTCCTCCGTAGGTCTCAATGGTTTTTATATCAGAAAAAACTATTTGTGTATGGCGCTGAATGTGATTAATTTGTGCTGGATCTAATGAATAATAAGCCTGTTCAGACATCACCAAAAAAGTCTCTCCAACTTTATTTCGAACTTGTAACATATTCCCGGCAAAATGCTGCATTTGTTCAAGTGAAATTTCGATAATCTCTTTATCTGTTATCTCAAAATGTTTTATAAGCATCATTCGTTCCGCTTCGTCTCTGATAGTTTCCAAACAAATGACAACAAAAGTCTCGCCTAAAGCCATCATCACATTAGTATGATAAATTTCTTGTCCATGGGCATCTACGGCTTTAAAAGCAATTCTTTTGTAATGGATAATGTCACAAAGCTCATCTAATAATTCTAAGTCCGTCCGAATACTGTTGCAGGCATAGACAATACCGTTAACGCGGTCTAAAATCATACTGCCGGTACCTTCAAGATATCGCTCAACGCCTTCATAATGCTCCAAGTGGATTTTCTTATTCACGACAAATTGATTTTCAATGAGTCGAATGATGTCCTCATCTCTTTCCATACGGCGCGCTTTGGCAAACATTGGGTACAAAATCATCGTAGCATCATCATGCATCGTTACCCAATTATTTGGAAAAACAGCATCCGGTTTGACCGGTGAAGGTGAATCCTCAGCCACTATCACATTAATTCCTCGTTCCCTCAATTTCGAAACGAATCCATCAAATTCTTCTCGTGCCTTATCTATAATTTGTCGTTGTGAAAGTGACTCATCTTTTGTTTGAAAAGCGTTATTTTGAGCCGTTTCTTCGTTGTATCCAAAATTCGCAGGACGAACCATCAGGATATTAGAAGTTGTCTGTTGTTTTGCCATAAAAAGGTATTAATTAAAAATGTTGAACTTCTTTCGTTACAAAATAAGCTATTTTTGTTCAAATAAATTATACGTATGCATCAAAATAAAGTTGATTATTTAAAACTCTGTGAAATAGAGGAGAATATTCCTATTTTCATGCAACCCTGGTGGCTACAAGCGGTTTGTGGCAATGATTTAGATTGGCATACAGCCCTCGCAAAAGATAAAAATGAGCATATTACAGCGGTATTGATTTATTGTATGACAAAAAAATGGGGTTTTACTATCGTGACAATGCCTCATTTAACAAAATACGCCGGAATATGGGTGCGCACAAACGGGAAAAACAAGATTTCAAAAGAAACTCATGAACATGAAATTTCATCAAATCTCATCTCTCAAATACCGCATTGCCATAGATTGACTCTTCAATTGCATTTTAATACGCAAGATTGGTCGCCTTTTTATTGGGCAAATTTTAAACAGACGACCCGTTATACTCAGATAATTTCCGATTTAAATAACAAAGAAGATTTGTATAAAAATTTGAGTACAGATGTTCAACGAAACATAAAAAAAGCCAACCTACAATTAAAAATACAAACGACCGACGATTTTGAATTGTTTTGGAAAACGCATACTGCGATTTTTGACCGGCAAAAAATGAAAAATCCGATACCCCTCAGTATATGGCAAAACGTTGAAAATGCTTTGAAAGAAAAAAAACAAAGACGTATTTATATCTCGGTTGATGACAAAAACAATGTGCAAGGAACACTATATCTCATTTGGGACAAGCAAACAGCGTACATTTTGGCAAGCGGCTCCACTGAAACGGGGAGAAAATTGGGCGTTATGTCTCAATTAATTTGGCAAGCAATCACGGATTGTGTAGGAATTGTGGATACGATTGATTTTTTAGGTAGTATGTTGCCTCAAATTGAACTTTTTAACCGGCGTTTCAATACAGAAAAAAAAGCTTATCATGTTATTTCAAAATCAAGCAATCGGTTGTTGGATAGTTGGTTTACGTTATTTCGACCCTAATAGATATTGAATCATGCTTTCCGCATCAATTTTTGTGCTGATACGAGAATTGTAAGCTACTCGCCCGTTTTTATCAATGATAAAAAAATTAGGTAAACCCTGAATCATGAAGTTGAGGGGAATTATTGTGGCTTCGTTTACCTGCAAACCTTTCATTTTATTGTCTCTCAAATATGCTTTCCACTCTTCTTTTTCTGTGTCAACTGAAATATATAAAAATACAATATCCTTGTTGTCTTTATATTTTTCAAATAAACCTTGTGAATGGGTGAGTTGTGCCTGACAGGGACTGCACCAAGTTGCCCAAAAATCAATGTAAATGACTTTCCCGAGTAGGTCTTGCTGTCTAATTTCTGTACCGTTGATATCAATTAGTTTGAAAGGCGGAATATTTTCGTTAATGACTAAGCCCTTGAAAATGAATGGTTTACCGGTATGATAATCCATAACTTCTGATTTATTTGACGAATTATTCAATTCGCTGAAAGGGTCTGCACTCCATATCATCGGTTGGGCTCCCGTTTTTTGCTCGCCAAATTGAGCTGACAGATTTTTGTCGAAAAAGAGTTGATTCAAATTAAAATATTCTACCATACAGTCATCAGGAACAATTATTCGTTTCATGAGATTGTCTCGATCCGTTTCTACCGATTTTAACACCCCCCTCAGTATATCATTGTATTCTTTAAATTCTCTGTTTTGGGAGATAAAAATTTCGGATTTTTGAACCATTTCTTCTTTTGAAATGGTAGAAGTGCTGAGAATCAAATCCTGTAAAGCCGCGAAATACAATGATTTTCCTATTAGAAGAGTATCTAAACCGCAAAGAACAGTCGCTGTATCAAAACAAAAACGCGGATAGACATATCTTTGAATGATTTGTTTTTCGCTTATTTCAACGTAAGAATGAGGCACCCAGCCCATTCTATCATCAAAAGTTTTGATTTTTAAGAAGTAGTCATAGACAAAAACATCACCTATTTTAAAAGAAAGAGGCTCATTGGTGGTCAAATATTGCGAATAGGCTTGTTCATTTTTGGATAAAACAGCCACTATATTTCTTGAACTGAGAGGATTTTCCCACACCTCTAAACGGTCATTTCTTGGTCGAACTGTCTGAACAATACTTTGTTTTTCCACTTCCGTATCCAGTGGTAATGCACCAATAGTGTTTTTATGCTTTTGGTACCAGTAGTCCAGATACAAATTCAAAAACTTTAAATAATAGGTGTTATTTAAGGCATTGGGGTTGCTTAATTCCAAACCATTTAAAAAATCAAAATAACCTTTTCCGGGCTCATCTGCAATTTTTGAATTGTTGAATCCCGCTTTTTTATAGAAATTCATCAAATGAAAAAAACGCCAGTACGATAAATCAGCAGTGATATAATTGTGGAAAGACTTAGAAAAATCAGACTTTTGAGAAGCTGGATACTTATCCCAAAATGCCATTTGTGCAGCGTGTGATGTGTCAACGAAAGTCTTAAAATCTAAAGTTTTACCCGAAAATTGAGCATAATTAAGTGCTTTTTCATCTTCAAAAGCCGGAAACCGCTTATCAAAATCCAATAAAAAGCGATTAGCTGCCGCATTTTTGCCATCAAATTTTAAAGTGGACATCATACTTTTACCTTCAAAAGACAATATCAACGTATCACCGGGCGACATGAAGAGTCGAATGTTGTTGTTCCCGTATTTTAAAACCACGGAACGGGGCTCCCTCAAATTGACGCGGAATCCGAATAAATTATTGAGGTCAACAAAGCCTTCATAAATGCCATTATCGAGCGTAAAAAGATTCTTTTTATATTCAATAAAAATATTAGGTGAAGGGGCAT
Organism: Saprospiraceae bacterium; assembly: GCA_031424115.1. Classification (GTDB taxonomy): domain Bacteria; phylum Bacteroidota; class Bacteroidia; order Chitinophagales; family Saprospiraceae; genus JAAFJT01. The sequence continues at coordinate 34,614 of JANPGW010000081.1, forward strand.
CTTCTATTTTACCCATTATAATCGCTTCTTTTTGAGCATAACCGTCGGAACTCAATAAGGCAATATAAAAAAACAGGAAGAGTTTTTTCAATACTTTAATCATTTCAAATAGGGTTTAATACCTAACTTATTTTTTTCATGCAAGTGAATTGTTCCCAAAGCCACTTTTAGTATTCAAAAGAGCCGAAGGGGCTCACCAATGTCAACTTTTCACCTTCTTGATTTGTCATGTCCTCTACCCTACCGATAATTTGAGCCTGTATGTTAAACCTTTCTGAAATATCAATTAAGGCAGCAGCAATTTGTTCTTCACAATAAATTTCCAAGCGACAACCCATATTAAACACCTGATACATCTCACGCCAATCTGTTCCTGATTCACTCTGAATAAGTTGAAACAAGGGTGGCATAGGCAATAAATTATCTTTTATCAAATGTTTGTTTTTAACAAACTTCAATGCCTTAGTCTGCCCTCCTCCGGTGCTATGAATGATACCGCTTATTTTACTGACGTCAATATTTTCTAATATTGTTTTCAAAAGAGGCATAAAGGTACGCGTAGGAGACAAAAGCAACTTTCCAATCGTAATAGATTGATTATCAATATTTAACGTATCTGTCAGTTTTTTATTTCCGGTATAAATAACTTCCCGGGGCGTATTGGAATCAAAGCTGTCGGGATACCCCTCAGTATAATCATGGCTTAAAACATCATGCCGTGCTGAAGTTAAGCCATTGCAGCCCATGCCACCGTTATACGAATCTTCATAAATCGCTTGTCCATAAGAAGCAAAACCCACCATCACATTACCGGCTTTCATATCATTAACTATCAAATCTTTACGAGGCATGCGCGCGAAAGCCGTATAACCGACATCAATGGTGCGCACAATATCGCCAACATCCGCAGTTTCGCCACCGGCTAAATGTATATCAATCCCATAATGCCGCATTTTATCAGCAAATTCAACCGTTGACTCTATGAGGGTTTTGATAACATCACCCGAAATGAGGTTCTTATTGCGCCCGATAGTGGAAGATAAAATGATATTTTTATAGCAGCCTACACAAGCCATATCATCCAAATTCATCACAATAGCATCTTGCACAATCCCTTTCCACACACTCAAATCCCCTGTTTCACGCCAATAAAGGTAGGCGAGACTTGTCTTTGTGCCAGCAGTATCGGCATGCATAATATTGCAATAGTCAGGGTCATTAGCAGCAAAATCAGGCAAGATTTTGCAAAAAGCAGAAGGGTAAAGTCCTTTATCCAGATGCCGAATAGCGTCATGAACTTCAGATTTGTTAGCGGACACACCGCGTAGCGCATATTTTTGAGCGTCAGTTTGCATAATATTATTTTGCGCAAAGTTAAAAAATTCGACTGCAAGTAATCTCGTTTAGAGAATAAAATTATATCCGTTTAATTGATAAAGTTTTTTTAAACAAAAAAAGAGGTAATATCGTTTTACTTTGTAACTTTGCTTATTGATATTAAGTCTAAATAAGAAAAAGATATAAGAAGATGATTTTCGTCATTGTTCAGTCTAAAAATTAGTGAAATATTTGCGCCTTAAGTATTAACATATACTTTTAGAATGCATATCTTTTCTGATTTTGTTAAAAAATATAAAATGAACCATTTAGAATCATTGTCTAATTTGAAAGATGGTCAAAAAGGAACCATACACCATTTCACCAACGACCATATGGCGAGCAAACTGCTGTCAATGGGCGTTTTACCGGGTAAATGTATCCGTCTCATCAGACGGCTTCCGTTTGGTGGTGGACTTTACATCAAAATAGATAATCAGAATATTGCACTCCGAGAAGATGAAGCCAGAAATATTGTACTTGACATCGCAGAAAAGACAGAAGTGTACCTATGAATTCGAACAAAACTTTTAAGTTTGCTCTGGTCGGTAATCCTAACGCCGGAAAATCATCCGTATTCAATCAATTAACCGGCTTACGACAAAAAGTAGGCAATTTTCCGGGTGTTACTGTAGAAAAAAAAGTCGGTTCTCTAACATTCAATACCACTGAATATACTCTGGATAATTCGATAACTGTCAGCATTATTGATTTGCCGGGTACTTATAGCTTATATCCCAATTCTCAAGACGAACGGATTGTCCTCAATGTCCTTGCTCATCCAAGTGACCCTAATTATCCGGACTTTATTATTTATGTTGCAGATTTGACTCATCTTGAGCGACATCTTTTGCTTTTTACTCAAATTAAAGACCTCAATATTCCGATTATTCTCTGCGTCAATATGATTGATGTGGCAGCCGAACATGGGATTTTTTTGGATAAAAAAGCCCTCTCAGATACCATTAATGTTCCCATTGTCACCATTAACGGTAGAACAGGTGAAGGTTTCGATGAATTAAAGACAAATATGTTGTCTAAAATGCAGTCAGACCCCCCCCCTCAGTATAAGATGTTTTATCAACCTAATCAAGTAGAACTCAAAGCAGCCGAAGATATCCGATTGTCTTTGCCTAAAGTGGACAATGCATACAGGGCGATTTTGCTGGCGCATCATTATGCTAAAATGCCTTTTTTAAACACTGATGAGAAAAGCATTATTAAACATATCGTTGAAAAACATCATTTCGAAGATTTAAGACTCCAAATAACTGAAACTCTTCAACGATTTGACAAGCTTAGACCTATAATCGAAAAGATTTTTGAGAAAAATAAAAATAATCATTCCTCCATTACAGATAAGATTGATGGCATCGTGACGCACCATGTTGTCGGTCCGCTGATTTTTTTCTCCATTTTATTTTTTATATTTCAGTCCATTTTTGCTTTAGCAAGTTTTCCGATGGATTGGATTGAGGGGGGCTTCATGCAAATCAATGCCTCATTAAAAAGCTCATTACCGGAGCATTGGCTGACGAACCTCTTAACCGACGGTGTTATTGCCGGTCTAAGTGGCGTATTGGTTTTTATTCCCCAAATTGCAATCTTGTTTTTCTGTATTTCCTTGCTCGAAGAAGTGGGTTATATGGCGCGCACAGTTTATTTGTTCGACCGGATTATGCAAAAAGTCGGTTTGAATGGACGAAGTATTGTTGCTCTCGTTTCAAGTGGTGCTTGTGCAATCCCCGCAATTATGTCCACTCGAACCATTTCGAACTGGAAAGAGCGTTTGATTACCATTCTTGTTACTCCTTTAATCAGCTGTTCAGCTCGGATTCCGGTTTATGCATTGCTTGTTGGATTCGTGGTGCCGTCAGAAAATTGGTGGATTTTCAATAAACAAGGATTGGTTTTTACGGGTCTTTATTTACTGAGCATTGTTTCTGCTTTATCGGCAGCTTATGTTTTTAAAAAAATACTCAAATCCGATGAAACGACTTTTCTTGCCATTGAGTTACCGGAATATCGCTTGCCACATTGGAAAAATGTCGGTATTACCGTTTTCGAAAAAGTGAAATCGTTTGTCACCGAAGCGGGAAAAGTGATTCTTATCGTCTCTATGATTTTATGGTTTTTAGCAAGTTTTGGTCCCGGCAATCAAATGCAAATTGTTGAAGAAAATGCCCGAAAAGTTGCCTCTGAGCAAAAATTAAGTGAACAACAAACAAAAGACCTCATCACCTCCCAACAACTCCAAGTATCTTACGCCGGATATTTAGGAAAATTTATTGAACCGGCAATAAAACCGCTGGGTTTCGATTGGAAAATCGGTATTGCTTTGATTTCATCCTTTGCGGCGCGTGAGGTTTTTGTTGGAACAATGGCTACCATTTACAGTATTGGCAGTGCAAGTGAAGATGAGGGCAGTATTCGACAACAAATGAAAGCGGAACTTCGCCCGGATGGCAAACCACTTTATACGATGGCGACCGCTCTTTCATTGCTTATTTTTTATGTATTTGCTATGCAATGTATGAGTACAATGGCCGTTGTGAAAAGGGAAACCAAATCATGGAAATGGCCCATCATTCAGTTCCTTTTTATGGGGGTGTTAGCCTACGTGGGTAGTTTTATTGTGTTTCATATTTTTAGTTAATGTCATTCAACGATAATTCAACATTTCTCTGTATGTTTTTGCCATGATTTCGGGTTCAACGCCATTTTCGAACATCTTAAAAACAGTCATATTAGCTCTTTGAACTCTGAACCAACCATTGGTTTCATATTTTCGGGCTGAAACAACCGCATACTTAGGAATGATTTTTAATTTGAATCTTTCCCGGGCGCGTTTGATAAAATCGTATTCTTCCATAATAACATATTTTTCGTCAAACCCACCCAATGCTTCAAAAACATCTTTTTGAATGTACAGTGTTTCATCCCCTCCTCGACACCACAATGGTTCAAAACGATTGAAAAAGGCATTGATTTTTAACAATAAATCATTGGAATCAAAACGATAGCGATAACATCCCATCGGATAGCCTTCATTTATAAACTGATTAATATCACTCAAAAAAGATGATGGCGGATAGCAGTCGGCGTGAACAAAATACAAAATCTGTCCTTGAGCATGTCGGGCACCAAAATTCATTTGAGACGCTCTGCTGCGTTGGGGGGATTTCAAAACTACCGCTCCGGCTTCCCGCGCAACCCCCTCAGTATTATCACAGCTATCAGCATCTACTACGAGAATTTCGAGTAAAGAAGAATCTCTGTATTGATTCAAGTAATCGACAAGAGAACCGATGGTTAATGCTTCATTTAATGTCGGAATAATGACACTAATTTTCATATGCTTCATCAATTAAAGAATTTAATTCGTTTTGTTTGAATCCAAAGTTAAAAACTATCTTGTTATATTTATGTCAATTTTTTTTTTTGTACAAAAACTCAAACAACAATCATCGACATTTGTTCTTTCAACTAATGTGTACGCTCTTTTATATACTGTTGGTTTTAATCATAATTACTGAATCCATCAATATTTTATAAAAAACATGAATCATTCGAAAAACTCAAGCAGGATGCATATTCTCACATTTTTTGGCACCGGCTATATCTTGGTAGCTTTTGCATGGTGGTCACTGCTTTTGTTTAGAAAAAACGAAGAAAATTTACAAGATAAAATAGAGTTATTGAAACTGCAAATGGTGATGAATAAGACTTACAATGATGAACATACTTTTAAGACGACCTCGCAGTACCTTACCTTAATGGCAAAACACAACCGTCAAAAGTATATGATTTGGGGTGAGGGTAGCTTTATGTTTTTGGGTTTATTAGGCGGCATTTGGGCAATAAACGCCAGTTTTAAAAAAGAAATAGCACTTGCTAATCAACGGCGCAATTTCTTATTATCAATTACCCATGAATTAAAATCTCCGATAGCTTCCATTCAACTTGTTTTACAAACATTTCAGAAACGCAAACTCGATGCTCAACAAGCCGAAATGCTCCTTAATTCGGCAAATAAAGAAACGGACAGATTGAACGAATTGGTTAATAATCTCCTCCTTTCTGCTAAACTTGAATCTGCCTATGAGCCTTTGATTGAAGAAATAAATGTATCTAATTTACTGACTGATATTATTTCGAAAGTAAATATTAGATTTCCTAAAGCTACTATTTTTCTCAAAAAAAATGAAGTGCCGATCCTCAGGGGGGATAAACAGGGTTTGATTTCCGTATTCACCAACCTGATCGAAAATGCTGTTAAATATAGTCCTGAGAATCCAATTATTGAAGTGACGTTTATGTACGAAAATGAATGTTTCAAATTCGATATAGCCGATAATGGATTGGGAATCAATAACTTAGAAAAGAAAAAAGTATTCGAAAAATTTTATCGCGTGGGAAGTGAAGAAACTCGGAAAACAAAAGGGACAGGTTTAGGGTTATATATAGTGGCTCAGATAATAAAAGCCCACAAAGGATCAATCCGGATTACTGATAACCAACCAAAAGGCTCCATTTTTCACATCAATTTACCCAATGTCTGATTTTTACGTATATATTGATCAGTAAATTGTTTTACCTTAACATCAAAAAACTCAAATTCATAAAAATATGAGAATCTTATTAGTAGAAGATGAAGAAAATATCAGAAACGTGGTCAAATTGAACCTCGAAATGGAAGGTTACGAGGTCGTTGAGACGGACAATGGGAAAGAAGCAGTGCATTTATCGCAAGAACAACATTTTGATTTGCTCATACTCGATGTTATGTTGCCCGAAATGAGCGGTTTTGAAATTTGTGAGCAAGTACGTTTGAGTAATACCTCCGTACCTATCATTTTTCTAACCGCCAAAGATACTTCTCAAGACCGTATTACGGGTCTGAAAAAGGGCGCGGATGATTATTTGACGAAGCCTTTTAGTTTAGAAGAGCTCTTATTAAGGGTGCAAAACCTGCTCAAACGCAGTAATAAACAAGCGGCTGAGGATTCCGAAATATTTAAGTTCGGAAAAAACGAAGTCAATTTTTCGACTTTTGAAGCCAAAGGCAATCAAGGCGATTTTATGATGACAAAAAAGGAAGCCATGTTACTCAAGTTGCTCGTAGAGCGTCGGAATGAAGTAGTTTCTCGGAATCAAATATTGCAATTCGTTTGGGGGTATGATGTATTTCCTTCGACGCGTACCATTGATAATTTTATTCTGAGTTTCAGGAAATATTTTGAAGAAGATCCACATGATCCGAAATATTTTCTTTCTATTCGTGGTGTGGGCTATAAGTTCGTTATTTAAGTTTACACTTTTTTTTCAATGCATAGGCACGTAGGATACTTAATTTTTTTAAAAAAAATTGATTATCAATAAGTTATGTGTCCTATGTGCCTATGTATTGAAAAAATAACCTATGGTATTGAACTTTAAAAAAGTAAAGCTTTATTTCCTAAATAGACCTGCCAAACCACAGTCAAAAATCCTAAAACGAAATATAAATATCTTCTGACAATCACCTTAATAACCGGACGATTGGTGGGAATCCCGCAGGCTTCAAAAAGATATGAGTAAAAAGTAGCATCTTCGCTATCAGTCAAGCTGTGCTTATCATTCAATAAGCATTTGTCAAAAACTAAAAATTGCAACAGGATAACACCATAAGCAAAAAGCATAAGATACCACGAAAACAAGAAAGGACCGACCCACGCGAGCGATGTAATGAAAACATGAATCCAAAACATGAAATTATGTTCGGATGCTAATTTTTTCTCCATTGAAAAGTTGTTATTTTCTATATCATTGAAATATTTAGCATATTACAATGTCTATTGAATGTTAGATAAAAAAAGAGATTGCCAATATATCGGTAAAAATATACATTTAGTTACACTTATCTGCCTTTTTGACAGGCAGATACTTTTTTTATCTAAATAAAGCCGGATAAATAAAAAAAAGGGCCATCAATCACGATATACTGAGGGGGGGGTAATACCTTTGCAAAAAAGAGATTTATGGAAAAAACAATAAGTATTGGGTCCACAAAAAAGCCACATGGGCTGAAAGGAGAAGTTAAATTATTCGTTGAAGAAAAGTATTTGGAGGATTTGATGAATACGGATATCATTATGATTGACATAAAAGGGCGTCAAACCCCTTTTTTCGTTGAAGATATTCGGGTAGGCAATAATATCATTGCCAAATTTGAAGACATCAATACGCCCGAAGCCGCCATGTCAATTGCCCATAAAGAAATTTTTCTTAGAGAAAGCGATTTGATACCAGACGAGGAGCGTGAAATTGAAATTGAAGTCATGCCTTATGCGCATTGTGTTGGCTACAGCATCATCAGTGAGGAGCAAAACATAGGAGTGATTCGTGAAATTGAAGAATTTCCCCAACAAGAAATGGCTATGGTGACCTACAAAAATCGAGAAATCATGATACCGCTGCACCCCCATTTCATAAAAAAATTGGATACGGACAACAAAACTATCTGGATGCAATTGCCGGACGGCATATTAGATTTATAATAGCAATTTGCGTTGTGCGGTAGTCAGCGATTTGATGACAAGCTCATAAGAATGGTCAATGAGGCTTTTTATCAAATCGGAATCCAAGCCGTTTTCGCATAAAACCGTATTCCAATGTTTTTTATTCATGTGGTAACCGGGTTGAATATCTTCATACTTTTCGCGCAATTCAATCGCATAATCCGGATCACATTTTAGGTTTATACTTGCGCCGTTTTCGTTGTCTTTTGGGGCAAGACTTGTTAAGGCGAAAATCTTTCCGAGCACCCGAAAAGCCAGCGTATCTTCACCAAAAGGGGTGTCTTCAGTAGCGGCTTCGTGTGTTAGACAATAGTGGCGAATAGATTCTAAATCCATAATGTTTGATTTTTATGTAATTATTTTGCCAAGTTACATAAATTGGATTAAATTTGCAACCGCTAAAGCATTTGGTCTCGTAGTTCAACGGATAGAATAGAGGTTTCCGAAGCCTCTGATATAGGTTCGATTCCTATCGAGACCACCTTTTTTTTTTGTTTTTTTTTGTTTTTTTTTGTCGTTGATGCGTAATATCTTGAATGTCAAGAGCTTACGCATTTTTTTTGACAACATAAAAAAACGGCTGAATGTTGACACTCGCTTCTTAAAAGCCCTTTTCATCAACATACGCCGAAAATTTGTTTTGTACTCTAAATGTTGATGCAAATATGGTCTCTTATTGTTAAGCACAAGTTAAGTGAATATTAACCTATCGTAAATTCGTCCAGAAGTTTGACTTTTTTTATTTCCGCATTATCTTTGCGGCAGAATGATAGGTTCTTGGTCCCGTAGTTCAATGGATAGAATAGAAGTTTCCTAAACTTTAGATACAAGTTCGATTCTTGTCGGGACTACTAAACTGTTCAAGTATAATTCTCAAAGGCAGCAAGTTATTGATAATCAATTAGTTATTGAATTAAATCATGCACAGTTAAGCCACATTTACGCCACAATGAGAAATACTTGTAAAATAATTTTGCGTTCTGATTTTACCTATATGAATGGGAATAAACCTATATATCTTCAAGTGTTTATTCAGAAACAAAGGATCCGTATCCCTCTAAATATAAGTGTTGACCCTGATTTTTTTGACAATAAAAATCAGGTTGTCAAAAAAAAATACCCTCATTCTGATAAACTTAATATCATTATTAAGCAAGCTCTTCAAAAAGCAGATTCTATTATATTAGATAGTGAAATTTATGGGGGCAATATCACTAAATCTTCTTTTATAGCCGCTTACTTTGAGACGATTAGTAATCATAAATCAGTTATTGATTTTATCAAAAAAGAAATAACGAACTCAACGGTTACTAAAAATACGATAAAATCTCATAACTCTATGTTGAATCATCTAATGGCTTTTAAGAAGGACATTACTTTTGGAGAGGTGAATTATGAATTCGTAGAGTCTTTTGACAAGTATTTGATTAAGAAGCAATTAGGTATCAATACTATTCACCGGTATCATAAAACTTTTTGTGCTTTCATTAATATAGCTATTAAGAAAAATATAAAGGTCGAAAATCCCTATAATAAGTTTAAAATTAAAACGGTTGAGAGTGAGATAGAATACCTTACTTTTGATGAATTGCTCTTGCTGATGAATCTTTATGATTCGGACAATTTAGCGGCTAATTTACAGCATGTTTTGCGGTATTATTTATTCTCCTGCACGTGCAATGGAATTAGATTCTCTGATATTTCGCAGCTTGCAGATGAAAATATCAGCCAGAATGAATTGGTCTTTACGCCTGAGAAAACTAAAAAATTTCGCAATTTTATCCGGCTTCCATTAACTAAAATGGGTAACAAATATGTTGAAGATGCTCGAAAAAGTCCTTATAAGTCTAAAAGTAATACCCTGTTTAATTGCTTTACCAATCAGAAAACAAATCAGTATCTGAAAGAAATTGCGCTCTATGCCGGTATTAAGCCAATTACTTTTCATTCTGCCCGACATACTTTTGCCACGTTATTTTTAACTAAAAGTAATGACGTAGCAACGCTTCAAAAACTTTTAGGTCATGCGAAAATGGAACAAACTATGATGTATGTCCATATTTCCCAACAGCAAAAAATTAGGGAACTGGCGAAGTTTGATGAAATGTTTGATATCTAAAAGCCCTCTTACTTTCCGAAAGCCTTATTTTTTACTTGCTCCACAAGGTCTTGACTATCTTTTAAATCTTGATAGACGATGTACCCTTTGAAATCGCGCGGGAATCGGTCAAAGGCTTCTTTTATTTGCTTGAGCTCCATGAGCATAGATTCAAAACTGATGGTAGTGTTATTACCCGGGCCCGTGCTATTCACCACATACGATTGGATGGGTCTGGCTGCCGAAGCATTGGGTAATACGATGCCACCGCTCGCCATCACAGCCGCTCCGTTGCGATTGGTGGAGGTATCTATGAGCGCATCCACCAACTGGCGGTTGTTTTTGTAGGTATTTTTGGATAAAATAAGGTATGGCTCATCGCCTTCCATTTCACCGACAATGCTTTTTGATTTGGTATCATAAAGCTTTATGCCCCCCTCAGTATGGGATGCGCCTTTGACGATAGCACCTTTGGCAAACTTTTGATTGCTGATAACGGCTACTTGGGCAGCGGTTGAAAAGGCTTGCAAACCCGAGGCTATCAATCCCGCCGGTGTGAAGCCATAACTGGCTAAAGTTTTTGAGATAGCCAATGCGCCGTTAATAATGGCTTGGATAATTGAGCGTTTTTTATCTCGCTCAAATGCTTCTTTTTCGATTTGGAGCTTTTTGGCATCCATCTCCTTGTTTATTTTATCTTGCTCTTTTTGGTTGCCTTTAGCTCTGTCCAATCGCTTTTTATAGACATCTTCGATACGTTTGAGCTCTTCACTTTTGCGCCTTTCACTGTTTTGCGCTTGGATTTGAAAGATTGCATCGGCGGCTATCTGAGCCGCTTCAAGTCCCCCCTTAAGGAGTTTATGCATCTTTTGTTTGTGTTTTTCCTCATCTGCAAGCTCTTTATCTCTCCTTTGACGTTCAATATTTAATTTCTCATCGGCAAGGGCTTTAGCAAGTTTAACATCTTCATTCAAACCTGATATTTCCCAATCAGTAACTATAAGGATATCTAAAGGTTTTACCTCTTCGACTGTACGCCCAAATGCTTCCTTACGAAGTTTCTCTAATTTGTCCTCAGCTTCCCATAGTTTATCAGTTGCTAATCTGATTTTATTGATTATCTCTGGTGTTTTAGCATTCGGGCTGTTTTCAAACTCTTTATTGAGTTTTGAAAGCCTATCTTGTAAAAATGCCACTGAGTTAGCTAAAAGTATTACTTCGTCTTTGTGTTTTTTATCTTTATCCGTTGCTTCCTTTACCGTACCAATATTTTCTTTAGTCGTTTTATTGAGAGCTGCCATCGCCTTTTCTTCGCGTTCCATCATGGCACTTCGTCCATCATCATTGCCACTATTAGCTTCTAATTCGGCTAATCGCTGTAAGTTTTCAGTACGTTTTGCAATGCTTTCAGAAATCAAATTTTGTGATTCTCTGACGTAATCAGCATCGAATTTACGGTACAATTGAAACCATTTAGCCTCAGCCTGTCCAGTCTCAATACTTTTTTTACGAACATCAATTTGTTTTGAGAGTTCGGTATTTTCTTCTTTAAGGGCATTGATGAGGTTTAATTTGGCTGACGCTGTTAGTTTAATTTGGGTCTCAATAAAGGCTTTTGCCTTTGTTGTAGAAATGGCAATCGCTTTACCATATTCATCAAATTGGGTAATAGCACTTGGCATAGTCAATGCCACTTGCTGAATGATTTTTTCAAGGCGTGTTTGCTCTTGTGTACTGAGATTGCCCTTAGTGATTAAATTGTCATATTCAGCAAGGAGCGGTTTTATATTTTGGGTGAGATTAATGGTCTCTTCACTCAGGTTTTTATGTTCCTCGGTAGCCTGTTTAACGGGGTCAATTGACCTTACCATGTCATCAATCACCTCGTTGAGGTCATCCATCAATATTTTTAATGACGAGTCTGCCTCTTCGCCAAGCGTTTCTGACAACCTTTTCCAGTTGTTATCTAACGTTTCCGTGAGGTTGGCAAGGTTATCCGATTGCACGGCTGCTTGTCTGTACGCTTCGTTTGTATCACCAATTTTGCTATTGAGTTGGTCAAAACGGTCAACATTTTTTAATAATATTTCACCAGCCGTAATATTTTCTTTTCCAAATACTCGCACCATGGCTCCAGCATCACCTGCAATTTTGGATAATTCTGAAAGGCGTTCTTTGAGTGTAAGATTGGTATCAGCCAATTTTTTAGTATTGACATTATGAGACTGTAAAGCTTCTAAAGCTTTTTTATCAAGAGCTTCTGGAGCTTTAATGACTAATAAAATATTGCGTAGTTGAGTACCAGCTTCACCGCCTTTAATCATCTTATCGCCGAGGGTTTCAACCAAAGCCACGGATTCTTCTATTGATATATTGGCTGATTTTGCCCCTGCACCAAATTCTTTTATACTTGCTGCAATATCGGGTATTTCGCTCGCGCCTTCCTTCGCGCCCGCTGCGATGGCGTTGATGTATCGGGCTGTCTCGCTTGCCGGAGCTTCAAATTGATTGAGTATCGTGGTGGCATATTGCACCGCTTCTGACAACTCCATCCCCGTTGCCTTCGATAAAATGATAGTCTGTTTGGTCACTTCCTGCAAGGCTTCTGCATCTTGCAAAAGTTCGGGTTTGGCAGAGCCTACCAATTTGAAAGCCGTTAAGATATCACTTGCTGAATTGGTTATTTTAACACCACCTTCTAAAGTGATAGTAGTAAGAGAATCTGCACGGTTTTTAAGCCCTTCTAATTCAATACCACTTGCACCTGTTATTGCGCTCAAATCAGATAAAGCGGATTGATACTCTTTTGTGGCTTCATACGCTTCACGCATGGTGTTTTTAATCGCTTGGAAACCTTTTTGAATCACATCAGCGGCTATTGTACCAGCTGTAACACCTCCAAATACTTGACTAAAAATACCGTTGCTACCCCCCTCAGTATTGAGAGATTTAGTTGATGCTTTTATATCATCAATCCTTTTTTCTATCAGCTTAAATTCTCTTGTAGCATCTACAAACTCCTTACTCGCTGGGCTTAATTTTGATATTGAAACATAGAGTTGTTTAGATGCTTTTTCTAAATCTTCTAATGGTGTAGAATGTATATTTTTCAATACATGGATAATATCAATAAATTCTTCCTTGACAGGCTTGGTAGAATTTTGAACTTTTTTAAGTTGGGCATCAACTAAATTAAATTGTTTGGTTTTATTAATAAACTCCTCAGTGGTGGGGTCGAGATTACCTAACTCTTTATCTAATGTACTGGCTGCTTTTTTTAAATCATTGAGCGAAGCTGCATTGAGATTATTCAAGACTGTACTAAGTTTGAAAGTATCTTCAATTACGGGTTTAATCGAGTTTTCAATACTTTTCATTCTATCTTGAACCAAAATCAAACGCTTTGAAGTTTCTATAAACTCCTCCGTAGTTGGGTCGAGTTGGTGTAACTTATATTGAAGTGCCTCAGCTGCCGTACCAAGTTGGCTAAGGCTTAATTTACCAATGGTCTCAGCATCTTTAAAAATAGAACCATCCAGCTTCATCTCAGCTTTTACTTGCTTCATTTCGGCTTTAATCTTTTCAAGTTTATTTTCAACCTCAGCAAGCTCTTTAATATTTTTTTTCCAATCGTCACTACCTTCACGAGTGCCACTTTGCTTGGCTCTGAGGTGGCGTTGGAGTTGCTGGAGCTCTCTGACGCTTGCCGTTTCTTCTTTGTAACGGGCTTTAATGAGTTCCATAAAGGTTTTCTCATTGTCCTTGAATATCTCACCGTATTCTTTGTTTTGCTTTTTTAAAGCATTATGAAGTTCATTGCTTCGCTCTATCAATGCTCTATACCTTCCATCTTTGGTGAATTCATCAGACTGTACACCGGCTGCTTTGAGTTCGTCGCGTAAATTGTTAAGCTCCTTATTGACTTTCAATAATTCTGCTTGCGCATCTGAGGCTTTTACTTTGACCTCTAAGATGATGATATCATTACCAATAGCCATAATTATTATATTTTAACGGTTCGGGCAGTTGCTTTTTGAATGCCATCGGGTGTGATGGCGTAATTGATTTTTTCTATGAGAATGCGTTGGTTATCTATCCGTTTGGGCTTGGAAAGGTTGATATTGGCTAAGTGGTGCGATTTGAAAAGGATATTGTAATTGATGGATTTAGCATTCTCCATTTTGAGAACCCACTTTTTATAATACCGATTATAGATACCATACTCTCCATACCATTGTAAGGAAAGATTGCCCACTTTTTGGTTTTGGGCATTCCAAACATCATTCGTTCCTAACGGGATCAGTTGATTATCGTAATTGGGTTGTAAGCCTCGGTAAAAAAGGAACTTCAACGGGAATTGGTTGAGCTTATCGGTATTGAAATTTAAGCCAACGGATATGCCAGGTACTAATGTGTTTGGGCAAATACCATAGTTACTGATTTCGGGATATGGTGACACATTGGGTATGTGTTTTTGGAGCATGAGGGTACTACTTTTGCTTTCAATCTTTTCACCACCATCGCCTACCTTGTAAGTAGCCGCATTTTCGATATCGAATACTTCAGTATAAGTCGTGTGATCGCCACCATGGGTAGTGGCTCGAAAAAACCCATTGTCATAAATGACAAAATACACTTCACCCCATACTGAGGGGGTCGGCAATTGGTTTTTGAAAGTGACATTGCCGGTAATGAGTCCATCGCGAACGGTGTTTTTCGCAAACTCGCGAATGGCACTGTCATCATCGTCTATCTCGCTTGAAAAGGTAAAACCTTTGACCTCTTTGATGGTGAAAGGTTCGAGCGTTGGGTCAGCTTCTGTAACATTGGTGTAGTTAGCGTCTTCTAACGCGGTCAGTGCATCCGTTTTGAAGTTAAAGGCGATACTATCAGCAGTGATATGGATGGCAATATTAAACTTAGTGATGAGTTCATTCAAAAAATCCCGAATGGTAATATCTGGCACATGGTTTCTGAGGTCAATTTGGTTGCTGTAATCGGGATATTGACCGATTAAATCATAGGTATTGATCAGGCACAATTGCTTAATATCCGCATCTACAATGAATGAGCCGTTGATGTTTTTGCCGAATAGATGGGCGATTTGCTTGAGTATATAAACCAAATATGGAAACGGGACCAGAGTATTAGTATTGATTGTCGATGTACCATCAGGGTCAGTAATAATTGATGGCGTTATAAAAGTAGAGCCATTGTAAGCATTCACAACTTCCGCGAAATCACCCTGAGCCGTTTGACTATCAGAGATTCTATAAAAAGCAGGATTCCAAACGGGAAAAAAGACATAATCAGCCGTATCAACGGTTTCTGTTAGTGTGCTATTGGCGTGGGTAATCATATCACCAACCACCCGAATACCGCCCAAACCAAGGTTTTTAAGGGATTTGTCTAACCACATTTTGGGAAAAAGTCCGATAAAAATACTACAAGTGTATCTGGACGGTGACGCCTTCAAGATGGATAAAACACCCCTCCGAGTGCTATTTTCGATGGTCAAATCACACTCATAATCCTTAAAAAGTCCGGTACTTTGAGGATCTTCGACGAAGCCCAGTAGAATGTTGTTTTCTTTGGTGGGAATATCAATGGGATATGAAAACCCTTCAGCCGCTACCTCTTTTTGAAAGAGGGCATTGTATTGTTCAAAAGATAGAGCGGAATCGGGAAAAAGCCACAATGATTGCCCTTTGATTTTTATATCTAACATGGCTTTTTATTTTTCAATGGCATACTGAAACTCAAATTGAATATCGTAAAGGTCATCTTCGCCGTCAATGATGGTGACTTTATCGGTTGTGATGATAGCAGGAATGTAGATACCTGAAACGGCGTCTATTTCCCATACATAGTCTGACTCGAAAAGTTCGGCTAACCAAATAGCGTGAGGTCTATCAATGACGCCCGTTTGAACCTTGAAGGAACTGGACGATTTGCGGTTGTAATTGACGGTTTGAGCAAAACTATCTCGGTGCCACACCCTCAAGAGCGTTTCTTTTTTGGTACTGACGATGTGTTGAGCTTTATTGTCAAGAATGCGGATAGTGTCCATGCCCCCCCGTTTATTCTGAAAAAGGAGATACCGGGCATCGCATTGGTCAGCAACGATGTATTTCTGGACATTGGTAAAATGGTTATTGAAACCAAAAAAGGAATAAACAGCTAAGGATACCTCGTACCAAAGCGGTTCTTTTTCCGGAAAGTTTGGATGTTGAATACCCAAATGTTGCCATGACACGGGTAACACATGCATTTGCTTGGGTTCAAGGGCAATGTCGCTGGGTGCATGGGTTGTAACGGATCCACCAGACCATGATACTCTAACGTGTAGTTTGACGGTTCTTGTTTCCGTATTATTGAAGAAATACAGATATTCCGATTGACCCCTACCAATTTTCTTTTCAGCCGGTTGACTTGTTAGAAATGACCCCAGATAATCTTCTATATTGGCATTGACTTGCTGCTTAAAGAGCCAATCAAACCCGCCTTTGATAACATATTTGGGTTCTATGACTTGAATAAGCCTTTCTTGAGCGGGTTCGCCATATTTTTCCGTATAGGTGGCATAAAAACGTTTATATCTATTTTTATCTTGGTGGGGTATAGATACAGTTGGTGGCTGAATGGTTAATATCTCATCTAAGAATTTTTCAAAATAGAAATCGGTTTTATAAGGGCTTAATGTTTCCGGCACGACAGATAATTCAGCTATTATTTGATTGTCATTGACCCCCTCAGTATTGGCGTTTATTTCAGTAATCAATTCATAAATGGGCAAAATGGGTACTATACCAACTTCTACAACGGTGATGGCTGCATTTGAAATGTCGGTTGTAATTAAAAAGTCTGTTGTAGCCGCTACCGTTTGAAAAGTTAGTATTTGGTTATTGTTGTCAATGGCTGACAATTTTATCCGGTGATTAAAAAAGTAGTTGCTAAATATGGCACTGATGAATGACGGTTGCCATTCATCAAACGGCAAAGCACCCTGAGAAGGAAAGGTATCTGCCATCGAGGTTTGAGTGAAATTGTCAACACAAGTGAACGTTATTTTTTCACTGTTGATGATGAATATTATTTTTTTTCCTGCAATAATACCCCCTTGGAAAGCAATAGAAATTTTCATTGCCAGACCATCAATACCCTCAGAAAATATATCTGAAGCTTGAAGCCTCAATAATATGGGTTCTTTGCTATAAGAAACCGCATCCGGTTGATTCAAAACGGTAATTGGCATATTAAGGGCATGGTGAAAGTTGTGATAAATGCAGGTTTTCTATATAAAACTCGAAGCGATAACCGTAATTATTGTCCACGAGCATGGATAAAACAGACTCCTCAATGATATCTCCTTTGAAAAATGCGCCTTGTGGTTTAATAAAGTCCTTTAATTTTTTCAAAATAATGACCCCTGTTTGCTCACAATCATTCATAGCATCATCTTGAGCTTCATAATTATCTACTTCGCATCCTTTCACAACGCTAAAAGCTCCTCTGAGTGATTTTAAATAGTTGGACGTGAAATTTGGGGGTAAATAAAAAGTGGGAACTTCCAAAACGACACATGGATACTCTATCTCGCTGCGAGTACCAGCAATAAAGCGCGATGAATCCGCATAGTAAAAGTCTTTAGGCTTTAGGTGTGCTGGAAACTCTGCATCCGTTGAAGCATTTTCCACGATGGCTTTGAACCAATTTCTATAAGCGTTTGCAGTTGTCATTTTAGCTCTTTTTCATCATAATATTTTTTCAATCTATAAGCCAACGCCGTGTATATATTCGTGTATTGGGTTTGCTCAAAATTGCCAAAAACGCCAGCGTCAGCCAAAGCCATAATCACGCCTAACCAACCAAAGTTTGGCGTTTGTAATTTATGCCCTTCTTGAGTCTCATTCACATTTTGAGGTGTGAATAAGGGTTTGAACTGGGTCACGATATGGTCAGCGCATGAGTTGAAATATCGGACGAAGTAACATTTGAATTCAAAACCCAGATGCTGGATTAAATCCGCATACCTATCAATCAGTTCCGGATTGAATCGCTCACGAGGGTCACCATTATACTGAGGGGATAGTCTATCTAAATCCTTGACTTCTGGTCGACACAAACTGGCAACGAGTTTATTGATCATCGCTTGATTTTTACCCTCCACCATCTGGTTATAAAAATCAGATGCGTAGCTGAATTCAATCAGGTGGACGTTTTTAAATCGTGGCTCCGGTAAAACGAACTTCACATCATTGATAATGAAGTGATTGATATGCGGCTCTAAGATAGGTGCATCAAACACCCAATCCACTGAGGGGAGTAAAGCACGAATTTCTTTTGCAGACAATTGAGCGTAAGTAGGAATCATATCAAGAGGCAACAAAGCCTCTACAATACGCATTTTAGACCGCGTATTGTTGCCTTCAACACTGTATAAAACAGCATTAAAAGCCTGTTGAGCGGTCAATTTACTCCATCTATTGGCTATCATTGTTCTCTTTTTGCTTTTCAGTGTCGAATTGCTTGATAATGGTAAATTTATCCGTGAGCCAACCCGATATGTCAATTCCGAATCCTATTTTTATATTATTCAAGATTGATTTGATTTCAGCATAGGCAACCACGCCAGCCACGCCTAAAGCCACAGACACTTCAAATTCGCCAATGGAAAAAGTAGGAATTTTAAGTAAAATTTGGAATTGGTATGTAGATACTAAAAGACCTGTCCAACAAACAAATTTTGCGGCTAATCTTGCGGCTTTGAGCCATGAAAAATTCTCTTTTGCTAACATGGCTACGGTGACTCCTATTATAAAATCCATGACAGTAATGGTATAAACCGCCTGTAAATAGGTTAGAATAGGGATGAATAAACCAAAAAGCCACGCAATGGAGATGTCCAAAAATGATTTCATTAAATTACTATTTAATAATGGGTAATAAGAATTTCTACTTGAATCCATTTTTAAAGTTTTTAAATCCAAAAATCAGGTTTATGCGCGTTGCATGGGATGTGACTTTCGGTATTTGTGTCTGTCGTGGTGTAGTATATTGTTAATTCGTTCATAAAAAATTCCATGTTGGATTGGGCTGACTTGAGGAGTGATTTACGCTCCTCATTACTCACAGGTCGCTTGCTACTCATGCCATCCATTTGCATAGTGACTGTAATGGCTTGTGTATTTGTCTCAAAACTTAAAAACGGTACAGCTTCATAGTAGGCTGACCATGCTAAGGCTTGTTGAATCCTATTGAGTTCCATTTGCTGAGGTATGGTAATGGTATTACCACTAACCGCATTTTTTAACTCAATAATTTTTGAAGCTGGAACAATAGGATTAATATATTTGGACTCGGCAAGCATAATAAACGGCTTCAAAGCGATGTAAGCTCTGACAGAATCAGCCGTATTGAGGTGTTGACCCAACTCCTTATTATTGCGAATCAATAAGCTATTGTATTCTGAAAAGCCTTTACCATTGCGCCACAGCAAAAAAGTATTTTTATTTTCCTGTAGATAGCCGTACAGTTCCTCAATTGCTTGAGTCGCTGCCACTAAATAAAAACTTCGAGCCTCTTGATACCGCCACTGGTTTGCTGGCTCAGATGTCCCTTCCCTACTCTTGACTTGCTGAATACCCAGATCGCTTTGCATGACATTGAGCGTTGGATAGGCTAAATACATAGCAGCATTTGCCACCACTCGACGGCAATGTTTTAATAAAATTTGCTGATTAGCATCAAGAGTATTTAATGTTAAATCAGTGCTTAAATCCGAATACTGAGGGGTGTCTAAAATAGGCAATAAGAACTTTTGCTCTGCTAAATCAATGGATTCAGAGACAGACTCGAACGCTGTATTTTTATTCAGCTTCGTAAATTGCTTTAACTCCTCAGTGGTTCTAATTAGCATTATGTTACGATTACATTTTGTGACCCTGTTGGATTAACATCAAGAGTCGTTATTTCTAAATTTTCAAAACCGAACTCGACCTCCTCAGCCCAGCCATTTAATTTTTTATGTAGGTAAAGCGGCTTGAGGAGTTGCTCCCTTATATCGTGTGTCTTTAAAGCAATGTAGATGTCATACGCTACCCGTTGTTCCGATGCGTTGGATAGCTTGTTGGGTATCTGTAAAGCCGCTAAAGCTGGATGCATTCCGTGACCGCTCGACATTGTCATCATGGATTGGTCGTAAAGAATCGTGAATGCTTCATCGTGTAACATGGCAGAAATAGGCACAATTTCCCATTCGTCAGCCGTTGTACCATTGGCTACTTTATACGACACAAAAGCCTTACCCACATTTTCAGCCCCTGCCAACCATTCGTTCATTTGGGTACGCATTCGTTGTTTCTCCTCTTCTCGTTTTTCGATGGGGAATTTATCAAAATAACTAAGCGGTATTTTAATATGGTACTTGATATGGTATCCATTTTCAATACCGTTAAAATGCCAGACTGGTATTTTATTCGAGAGTTTTATCCAGTCAAGCAAGCCATG
Organism: Saprospiraceae bacterium; assembly: GCA_031424115.1. Classification (GTDB taxonomy): domain Bacteria; phylum Bacteroidota; class Bacteroidia; order Chitinophagales; family Saprospiraceae; genus JAAFJT01. The sequence continues at coordinate 55,158 of JANPGW010000081.1, forward strand.
CCACTTACATTTTGGATAATATGGATATCCAGCGGAATACCCCTTGCCATGAAAAACCCCTTTGCCCTGCCCATTCATGTAGAGATTCTTACGGTTGTAAGATTCTAAAGGCTCTACATTGCCGTTTGTGGGTTTTTTAGGGTCATAGCTTGGCTTTTTCCAATCGTCACAGAGATAAAAATTATCGACAATACCCGTTGTACTATTGATAGTACCACTTCTACATGTTGTCGCATCAACGTGATAGGCTTCTAAAATCTTGGTGGATTTGCCTCTACCTTTAGTTCTCACTTGTTCAAAAAAAGAACCGAACCAAATTAAGTCATCACATTGATTGGCTTTTACTGAATTATAATCCGAGACGTCTATAAATTCCTTGATGTCACCATACTTGTTAGGGTCTAATAACTCAACCGTTTTTTTCCCTTTTTCATAGACAAATTTAAAAAGATTGATACCACCCCCAATAATAAATTGGCGTTTGGTTTCTAAAATAGACGGTGAAATACTATTTTTTTCAACATCTCTTATAATCTCATCCCAATAAGCGTTATTACTTGATGCGTAACATGGAACCCACTCGTTTTTATTAGTTTCCACTTTACCACTTTCATTAGACATACGGTCAGATGTAGCTGTAAACTCCAAGACAGCGTTACTCCCCTCTAAAAAATATACGTCATCTGCTAACTGCTTTATTTTCGCCATCTAATGAAAAACATTTAAACCGTTATATTCTATGATACCATCAATTTTGACCGAAATACTCCTGCCTTTTTCTTTACCTACACCATTAAAAAAGTCTATATCTCTAATCAATACAATATCCTTTGACTTGACATTGTACTTAAAATTAGATAAACCTTTTGTACTTGAATTTTTCCAACCCTTAGCACATCTTTTGATAAATCGTACTTCACCACTCTCTTTAATAAACCTTAGAGAAAATTCAACAGGTTTTCCACCTACTTCATAGGTATCCATAAGAGCGAGTACTTGTCGTATATGTATCTGAGCCATTTGTTTACAAAATTGGGTTTATTGATAGTAATTATATATTATGAAACTGCCCAAACTACTTAAATTATTATCTACCTTTTCATAAAAGATTGAATTTCAATGGCTTGCTAACTGGTAAACATAAATTTTTGTCATATTTCGCACGTTGTACCGTCGCCCTTTGAGCTGTTGGCAATTGCCACCCTTTTTTTCGGGGTGCAATATGAATCGCTATGCAAAATACGGGTCATCAGCTCCATCGCTGCCCCTCTCTATCAAATGGGAGTATTTAGGATAAACAAGATTGTCAAAGCAATCGCTTAGGTGCGTAGCGCGCTCTTGAGGTATCTCCTCAGTCTCGCTTGATTTATCCTTTTTGAAGTCTGGTGTAAGCGGTGATGCCTTAATTGATATGATGGTGTTCTTACACCGCTCGGCATTGAGTCTTATGCTTGGCGTTTGTACCGAACCCCTGAGTAATGAATTGATTACTAAATGCTTGAGTTGATGTAAAGGGTCGAGCCTTCGTTCAACCATCAACACTACGTTAAAGCCAGCGAGCTTCAGTTGCTTTTCAATCTGTTGGTAGAATGTCAAAGCACTATTAGCGGTGGCATTATTGCCATTCCTATCACCCCAAAGTAGGACGTAATTCTTATGTCCTTTGTAATAATTGATGAATTTCTCAACACAACGGCTGATAATATCACGATGCTCCTCAAGCATGGGGTCATAGTGTACGGGACTGTTGATGTCCCTTTTCTCGAAGAATTCATTGATGAAATCGAAACTCCATTGCGGTACCTTTTTCTCCTGTCCGACTACAAGACTCGTGAACTTCGCATTGAAGTCCATGCTTATTTCAAGAGGTAAATTTGCGTTATAATCAGTATCCGTAATCTTTACCTCATGCTCATCGTCGCTGTACTCATAATGGGTATAATAGCAATGCTTATCATCTTCGAACTCATCGTAAAAGCAGTTGGGTAGCTTGGTGATGCGCCTATTCATTACCTCTACTTCAAAGACCAGGAACGGTAGCTTTCTTTCCAAACGCCTAATATACTCCTCTCCAATCACCTTTACATTATCCCAAGGTGTGGCTTCAATATAAAATACACGATTAGGGTATGCTTTAGCTTCATCAGCCATATCAGGAAACCACATGCCGCTCAATAACCAAGGCATTGAGCCTGTATAACTGATTTGATGGTGGTATGGTGAGTTAAATCGGAATTTATTACCCCTTACGCTGGGTACTATTTCTTTATCTAATCGCTCTTTATTCACGAGTTGAGCTTCGTCAATAATCATCCAATCGTAGTTGCCACCACGATTGGTATTTTTTCTGTCAAGCGATAATAACTCGATACATGTGCCATTCCAAAACGAGATGACGTTTTGGTAATATTCAGGAGATTGGTAAGGTGAAACCCAATAGTCTGGTGGTTTTTTACCTATTACATAATGACCCTGGTGTTTATCTGTATGTTCCACGAATCCCATCAATTTCCACATGTCCACTACTGGAGGTAAAAACTTAGTCATTATCTGATTATAAGTCAATCCCAGAAATGCGCCTTTGCTTTTAGGCATGCCCAGAATCTTAATTGCACTATCGGGACCATTGCCACTCGACTTGCCGCTTGCACGCCCACCGCATATCACTTTATCCTCTTGAGTGGCTTTGACGAACTCAAGTTGTTTTGGATTTAGATAAACACTTTTCCTTGATTGGCTCATATCTCTAAATGTGGAATGTCAAGCGTTTGATTTTCTTTCAGTACGTTTTCGTCAGTTGTAAAACTGATGAAAATATTACCAATTGTGGTTTTATTGCCTTCGTCAGTGTTATACAAGTTGTTTATCCTTGCTATGGAAGTTAAAACACGCTCGGCAGTATCAAGATTTTTGGCAGCCTTTGCATGATTCAGCACTTGCATCAACCCCTCAGTAATGACGTGTCTCAAGCCTTCTTTTGATGATTTAGCAACGTCTCCAAACAAGTCAAGCGATTCTCTAACTATTTTATAAGCCTGTGATTTACTTACTTTTTCACGTTCCACTACGAACTTAACGGCTTGCTCTCGGCTGTAACCACCACATAGGAGACTATTGGCTCGTTCGAGCTTCTCAACAGTCTCCTGTAAACTTTTAGGGAGCTTCCTACCTTCTAAGTAGAAAGCTCTTATTTTATCCATTTTGGTCATTTCTCGACCTCTGACCTTACTGACCTCCCGTGAGTGCTTTTTCAACAGTTTCGTAACGCTCATTTATTTTACCGATTTTGATAGCCAATTTTTGCCCCTCTTCTGATGTCTCTCCTGTTTTTTCTAATTTTTTATTGGCTTTGCTTCTCATTTCAGATAAAGACTTTTTCCACTTTAATAATTCGGCTTTATCAGTTGGGTATGGAGCGGTCAATATGTCAAATTTTTGAACTTTGTCCACCTTGTCAGGCATTTTGGTATGTTTGATGAAATGGCGTTCAGTTTCGTTGATTACGTTGATGCGTTCCCGAATTGTCGCTATTTCGTCCATAACGGCTTTTCTGCCCGCATTATCGTTTTCTCCAAATTGTGATAAGGTGTTAGCCAATTTTCCTTTTTTATTGGTCAACCCTTGCCGCTCAATAATCATGTCAGCCAATTCAGCCGGATAGTTTTCATTCGTCACGGATACTGAGGGGGGTACTGTGGTCAGTTTAGAAACATCCGATGGTGTCTCTACAGGCGGTGGAGTATCTGTTTTTACAACAATATCAGCCTTCATATTGGGTTTAGGCTTGGCAACTGGAGCATCTACACCCTCTTTAGAATCTTCTACACCGTCAATGATTTTTTCTAACTCATAAGCCAATTTCTCCTGAGCATAGTCATTGTCTTTGGTCAAAAAGAATTGCTTGAGTTTAGGGTTTTTGCCATATTTTTGGAATAAGGCTACACCTTCATTATAATCACGATTACCCGTGAGCCATTCATTGATTTCTTTTTTCATTTATCTAAATTTAAAATATCCGTTAATTTTAGTTCACCATTCACATGACAAAAATCAACCGGCTTACCCAATTGATTCATATAATTACAATATCTGATAATTGAGACCTCGATGTAAGCAGGGTCGAGCTCCATTGCTCGGCATATCCTATTCGAGCGTTCACAGCCGACAAGAGTTGTACCGGAGCCTAAAAACAAGTCTAACACCACCTCGTTTTGATTTGAGCAATCGAGTATAGCATCCGTCACCAAATCAAGGGGTTTTACCGTTGGATGCATCTTCAAATCACCGACCCCAATGATTTTGCCTTTAGCATCTTTTTCACGAGTAGCGAAAGTATTCGCCCCGGCATAATCCCATACATTTGTTCTATACCGTCCATTTTGCCCCAATTCAAAATTATTCGTATGCTTGTCTGTGCCTTTTTTAAAGACAAAAACCAACTCATGCTTGGAGCGATAAAACGTTCCCATGCCGCCATTATCTTTATTCCAAACCACTAATTGCTTAAAATGATACAGAGCCGCTAACTGCCTCTGAGCCGTTAATATTTCATGGCAATGCTTCCAATCCATGCAGACAAAATGAATAGAACCCCATTTTGTGTTTTGAATCAAATTGCTAAAAATACTTTTTAAAAAATCGGTGAACTCCGCTTCGGTCATCTCCCCACTGGCTTCCGCAAACTCCCGATGCTTGGTTTTACCTAAGTTGACAATTGTATCAATTTTAACATTGTATGGAGGGTCGGTAAAAACCATATCTGCTTCTACACCATCCATCAAATCAATTACATCAGCCGATTTAGAATCGCCACACATGATTCTATGTTTACCCAATATGAAAATATCACCCTTTTTTACGACTGGCACTCGTGACTCATCCACCGTAGGTATTTCATCCGTTTCAGCCTCGCCCATCACATTGGCAAAACCTTTGAACTTGGAGACTTCAAGTCCCCAATCCGATAGTAATTCAGTATCAAAAGCAGTAGCCAATAACTCTACATCCCAACTCCCAGTATTGGCATTTGAGCGAATATTGTACTCTTTAAATTCATCTTCCGAGAGTTGTCTATTGGGTACTCTGACATCAATATCCTCATCGCCCCTGCCCAGCTTCAGCAGTATCATTACCCTCTGGTGACCGGCTATGAGTGTACCATCGGCATTGATAGCCGGAATCTCTACCAAACCGAACTTGGATAGAGATTCTGTCAAATGTAATTCTTGCTCAGGAGTTAAGAAGCGCGGATTTTTATCGTAAGGAACAAGCGAGTTGACTTGTCTCTTTTCGGTGTGAAATATAAGTTGTGAGTCCATAAGTATGTCATTTTAAGATAAATGCTAAGAGTAGAGCTAATCCCGAACCGACCGCTGTACCTCTTAAAAATGCTGTACGTCGTTGTTTTTTTACGCCCTTTTCGCTCCAACTTTTATTGATGATTGTAGTCGGACGGGTATTGAGTAGCGGATTGGTATTCGAAATGGTTGAGGTTCTGATTTGTTTGCCACCTTCAATAGCAATCACCTCATCGTTGATAATTAAGGTATTGGGTATCTCTATTTTTGTCAATGTCAAACTGTCTTGTTTGATATGAGCACTCAGCACGATGGTAGAGTCTTTTAATTCAAAAAAATAGGGCTTAACACCCAAAGAGGGTTTTTGCCTGAAAAGGCTATCCGGTAATTTAATACTGATATTGGGAGATGAACGAGCCGTATCCTTGATTTCACTCACATACTTGAGTATTTGGTCATTGAGCTTAATAAGTTGCGCATTCAGCAAAATATTGTCTTTTTGAGAGCCTATGACGATACCCCTCAGTATATCGGCTTGTTTGGCTACTTGGGTTTGAGCCTGTACGAGGCTATCCATAAAAGGCTTATAATTAACTTGATTGGTGGAGATGGTGGCGGTTGAAACGGCAAACTTTTGTTTTGCTCCTCTATAACCCAAAACATAAGCAGCCAGTGCCACGATAACGACGATAAGTAAGAGGTGATACCATTTCATTGTTGAACCCATTTTAAAAATTCCTTTGATGACATTTTTCCAATATCGGTGAGTAGCGTATCAGCGAGCTTGAACTTTTCACGCCACACGGTCTTGGCGTACCACGAGCGTCCCCGATTTTTGGCAACGCCTGTAACGGCTCTGTTGGTTTCGTTGGTATTCGGCAATATGCCCTTCAACTTTTTCATGTCCAAGAATCGCCCATACGTTCTGAATTGCAATTGAGCCGTTGCAGTCGTACCTGCCACTTGACTTAACACTTTTGATTTCAGAGAGCCAAACAATGCCCCTGTATCAACCAATTGCTCGGCAACGATGGCAGCATCTAACTTGCGGGTTAAGCCTTCCATCCATTGACCAAGCATATCGGCAATCAAATCATCAAAGTCTTGTGGGTTCATTTTTCTTTGACTTCTTTATGGCATCTACACCCTCTGTGGCATCCGGCTGATGAAGTTCTGGCACCACACTCAATTCGGCATCATCTGAAGGTTTCGACAGATGTCCTAACCGGATAAGCAATTCTCTATCCTGAACGCTCAAGTTTTCAAGGTCATAATCACGACCATTTGATGCTGTAATAACCATGTTAAGTAATGTTAAAAGATGAATTTTGTAGTGATTTAATCAAGTGGAAAGTCCTACCAAAGTTACTCGACATCCGCCTTTGGGCTTGCCACAGCATACCCAACAACCGCCGTTAGAAACCAAGTAATCCAACCCAAGACTTGCTGAATACCGGCTTCACCGACCCACGCAAATAAACCCTGAGCAAAACCACTCTCAAGCCCATATTTAACGAGACCCAAAATAAAAACAATGATTGCCCACACTTTTGGGGACATGCTTTGAAACTTTTTGAACAAAGCAGAGATAATAGCATTCAAATCCATATTTTTTGAATTGAAAAGATGTAACAATGTGATTTTAAACAATTTTAGTCTTTGATACCAAAGCCTTACGCGCTTTTTCTTTCTGATAATGCCGTACCTCGATCGGAACTACTACTACAAAGAAGTATAAAAAAACACCCAAACCCCAAACCACACTCGCCAGCCACACCGCTCTGAGAGCCAATGCTAAAAACGGCACATCATGCCAGTATCTTTTCAGGAATTGCTTCATTATTTGAGGCTTTAATAAAGGCTAATTCATCTGCCGTAGCGGGTTCATGCCCTTGATATAAGAAATATAAAAACCACTGCTCGTACAAATCCCAGTTAGAAATAAAGTCCATGTCAGTTTTTCAAATAAGCGACCCCGCCAATGACTTTAAAATTATAAATCCTTGCCGCGCAAAACGCGCATTGAGCAACCCCCGTCCCATCCGGATTTTTGAAATAAGTTGAGCTGAAAGTAAACGTCTTGAAAATAGAGCCTTTATACCAAATTGTATATTCACCACCCTCTCTAAAATTTGTCGCGTTGATGGTTGTATTCACATCTGAGCCCACATTGCTAAAATCAATCGGAATAGTGTACATCAACTCACCATTGAAGTCGAGTGTCATACTCGACGCATTATTGGCAGTGATAACATCATTCGCCGTTTGCGAAATTTTCAAGTTTTTTGTCTGTACCCGTGTTACAATACCAGTTGTTGAGTTGATATTGAGTATGTAGTCAGGAGTTATTGAAATGTTCAACGCAGAAGGAAATTGAATATAACTTGTGTTGACAATCAAACTGTCAATATTAATGCCCCCCAGCACATTGAATTTTGAGTACCGGTTCGTGATGCCGCCGACCATGACCCGACCATCATCATACAATCTGAAACGCTCAACCGCGCTCGACATATAGTATATGCCGAGCGCATCCTGATTGTAATAATTCACAGCGGTCTTAAATTGCCCGAAGGTTATCACACCTACAGTATCCGTCGCCACAATTTGAATTCTGGTATTACCCCACAACCGATTAGATGACAACGCTTGACATTTTGCTGAAACCGATAACGCTACAATGAAATATAGACTTAAAACAAGCCGCATATTGAAGTTTTTTTTAAAAAATACCTAATTACTGCACAGTGCTCCAATCCGCTCCATCAAATTCAATTTCATACACATTACGACCCGTATAAATAACAAATGTTGCTAAACCATTGATGGTATTTGCACCACCCGCTGCAAGCGTTACTGAATTGGTTGTCACATTTTTCTTTACAAAGGAGTATTTCGTGCCAGTCGCAGGTGTCGTGGGCAATGTAATTGTGAAGGCGGCTGTTGTGGCATCCGCTATAATTTTCTCATTAGAGGTAGCTGCTACTAAGGTTGTCGCCGTAGTCAATGTCGTAGGTGTAAGAATCTTTTGACCTCCTGAAGTGACGCCACCATTCATTGTAGCAACGCCAGTTATCGCTGCATTACCCGCAAATGTCTTTGTTGTACCTGAACTCCCGATTGTTTGATTCCCGACGGTGATAACACCACGGGCTGTTGCTGAGGCGTCAGGTACATTGAGCGTAGCCGTAGCACCCAGAGCCACTGGCGACGATGCCCACGCAATGTCAGTTCCAGTAGTACCCGGCGTTGCCAAAACAATCGTACTATTTGCTAAGTTCGCGTTAGGTAAAAGACCGGAAACCTCAGTAGTAAGGGAGATTGCGCCAGAAGTTAAGCTACCGGAAACACCAGTAGATCTAACCGGCCCCGCTGCCATATTGACCGTAATAGATGCAGCGCCGGTTGACACACTCGCCGCACCACCAACCAATAAGCCAGTGGGAACTGATACACTTGAAATAGTACCTGTAACCCCAGCCGCACTGACAATCTGACCGGGCGTAGCCGTTCCGACTGTACCATTGTTATTCACTTGGAGTGTGGCAGTGCCCGATACAGACGGTAGATTTTGCGCATAAGAAGTGAAGCTTACTGCGATTATCAAAAGAGAGAGAAGAATCTTTTTCATTTTTAATGTCGTTTTTATAATTAATTAATATACATACCAATCCGTGCCATCACACTCCGCTTTGAGCATCACGTCTTTCGAGTAAATGCTTTTAATCAGAACCGCTGAACTTGTTTTTATTTTAGCGAAAAAAGGCAGATCATTGTCTTTTTTGATTGAATAAGTCCATCCTTTAATGCTCATTGAGGCAACAGGGAGAGTTAATTCAATGTCAGCGGTAGAGGGTCTTACCAGCAAAACATTAGAAGTGCCATCAAGGCTTTTGTTTGCAATGATGATTTCCACCTTATTGGCTTGAACACCATCGGTTTTCAGCGCGGATTTGGTAGCTGTCCCTTTCGTATCCATGCCTGTTGATGTAATCAAGCTATCCGAAGTGAGCCCTTTGGTTGTAATAAGACCTTTACTATTCAGCCCCTTTTCAGCTATCAAGGAATCTTGAAAAGTATTTCTACCGGTCCACGTATTATTCCCCGCAAAAAGCGAATCCAAAACATATAGCCGCGAATTACCCCAAGCCCCGTTGTTGAAATACCAATAACAATTTGTGTTAGTATTCCACAACTGTGCATCCGTAAAACTGATAGTAATGACGCCCACGTTCGCTACATAATAAGTGCTATCAGAAGGAACACCGGCACGAATAAGTTTACCCTGGTAATACCATATCTGCGACTTAAACAGATACATGACCTTCTTTGAAGAGTCATAATGCATTTTAGCGTGTTCGGGTCTTGAAGGTATCCGAGTGGGTCCACTACCGGAAACCGTCACTTGAGCAATTGACATGACCCCAAAAAGCACAAAAAATATAATAGATAAGAGTAACCGCATAGCTAAAAAACTGTTATTTGTACACCACGGGGTGTGCCATAGTCATTACCAGCCGTTAAAACATAAGTATCTCCAATCTGAAGTCCAGCCGTCAACGCGGATTCATTATTTGGAAACTCACCCTTTGGAACGAATGTCTGAACGACATCAAGCAACATCAGCAGGGCTGTCTTAACCTCCGTTGCCGACACCTCTTGCTCTGTATTTTCATAGATGTGTGCATTGATATAATCAACACAGTCTTGAATAGTAGTAGGCATCGTATCATCGTGAAACTGTTATCTAAAACTTTGATTAAATGAGCCATCGAAGGCATCCAATGGCTTCGTCAGTTTCCCACTTCTACGATGGTGTCGTAAGCACCGGTGTACTCATAAGCGTAAATCGCTGAAGAGGCTGACATTTCAAACTCAAACCCCTTACGCGTATTAGACCCATAAGCTCCTGACTTGAAATCTGCCTTTTTCAAACGAAGTGGCGTGACTTTCGTACCGACAATAACACGTGTACCATCTAAAAAGGTAATAATAGCAATATAGCGACCGCCTAACATCTTTTGAATCCGCGCTACCGTAGCGGCTACCCGACCTGCCAAACCGAATTTAATCATCGGCTTGATGGTCTGAGCATCAATATCACCATCCAGTGGCTCGTCAAACTCCCCTGTCTCTTCGGTGAAGGGAATCTCAAAACCTTTTTTATCCGTGACCATGGTAATGGCAGTCGAAGCAATACCTGTAACAGCGTCCGGTGCCGGGAGTACATCAATATCGCTAATATTGAACAAAGCAATTTTAGCATAGCCAGCGGCATTCGTGCCGCATATTTTTGACAATAATCCGGTGATACCACACAAGATGAACATTGATAAATGTCTCATATTTTGTTAATTGAAAAATTAAGAAATGAGGAAATAAGAAAAAATAGATGATGGTTTTGATAGGCGATGGATAATCAACCATCGCCTATCAACCATAAATTAGGCTTGGTCATTCGTAACGAACATGCCATAATCGAATGTCGAGAACTCAACTCCGAAGGCAAAATCCATCATGATATTCAACCAACGTTTTTCTTTTTCGATTTCGATGTTGTTGGCATCATCTGCTGAATCAGTACCCAAATGGAAATTATCTTTCACACCACACATGATGCGCTGAGATGTGCCAAGACCTACTTCACTCACGATTTCGCACATAGTACCATCTAACATCAATGAACGAGTCGTTGTCATGCCTTTATAGTCCATGTTTTGACCGAACTCATTGCGAACGGCACGCTGATACCAAGTGAAAACAGATGGGTTCACAAACATACGTGTCTCTACATCCTTTGCATCGTCACCCAAACCATCGTAAATCGTTTCAAGTTTATCAATCACATTAGACTTCGTGATTGCACCGGTAGCAATAAGATTGCCTTTGCCCGTCGTGATTTCGTTGGCAGCAATGGCATCGGTGATTTTTTTCAAAAAACCGTCCATTGTATCACCAGCGGCAGTGCCATTGGCATCATAGATACCTTTGAAAATACCTTTCGTATGCACATTTTGGCGAGCCTTCGCAATGATTTTTTGCATGATAAAATCTTCAAACGGCAAGTAACCCGTATCCGAGCGTCCTTTCTTTTTATTCATACCCAACCAACTATTGTACAGTTGCTGAGGCACTATTTTCAAATCCACTTTCATACCACGCACTTTCAAAATGCGAGGCACAAATTTGATAGCATCGTCAGTTGGAGTGAAAGTATCTGCTTTAGCAGGTTTTACGATGTCACCCACAGACATCAACACCAATGGTGTTTCATCTGTAACTCCATCTAAAACCTCAAATCTTTCCTCAAAGCGACGATTCAAAACCAAATCGGAAAGGATACCAGTCTTGTTTTCACGGCAATATGCTCCAAGTTTGGCGGTTAATTCATCTAATTTGACTGAGTAAGCCATGTTTTATGTCCTATTAAAAGGTTAGTAAAATATTTTAAAATCAATAATCAATCACATTAAAAGTCAACAGATAAGCACTAAGCCTTTACCCGTCTCTTTTCAGCTTCACGCTCCCAACTTGACAACTCAATGGTTTTGCCAGAGTCATTGTCCTTTTTCTTTTTTGAAAAAGTAGGGTCAGCCGTTGGGTTTTCTTCTAAGTCACCCACCCGTTTTTCAATGGCAGTGAGGCTCTTTTCAACCTTAGAAAACTTCTCATCAAACATTTTTGAGATTTTGCTCAACAAGGTTTCATCATCACCTGTACCTTTCGACTTATCGGCATCAGACCCCTTAGTATCTTCGCCTTCATCAGAGCCACTACCCTGATCATCATCTTGAGCGTTATCGGACTTATCGAAGAGTTCATCTTCATCTTCATCCAATGGCTTTTTGTTGCCTTTTTTATTGCTTTCAAACTTTTTCATAAACTCTTGGATTTTGTGCGGATTCTCTTGAAGAAAAACCGCTATTTGTGGATTGGATTTGAGAAATTGAGTGGCTATCACCGCAAATTTATCAGCGTGGAGTGTGGTAGATGAAAACTGAGAAAAGAGACCGTCAGGGTTGGCGGCGGGTTCATCTACAAGGTCAGCACCATATAACTCCTTCATTTTGACATAGTATTTTTTATAGCCATAATTATCTAATTCTAAGCTATAATCAACAGACCCCTCATCTTGATTTTTATAATGGTCAGAGGATGAAATATTCTCCCCAGTTGTCTTTTTGAAATAATAGGAATCAATGGCAAATACAATAGATGACCCGAAAACATCTGGGTTTTGAGCCAATTTTAAAATATAGTCGTACAAATTGCCATTAGGTGTCTCTTTTGCAGATTCATCCAAATAAAGGTCAGCAATTGCTTTAGTACCCTCTACTCTAAAATTTTTAAATCTACCAATGAAAGTACCGAGGGATTCACCGCTCATGTTCGGATGACCAAACCGTGCTTTTACGCCTTTTTTATAGGCATTTCCGAAGCTGACAACATCCGCAATAAATTCTGAATCAAGCCAAACACCATGTCCCAAAGCTTCACCTTCAGTACATACCGATACGCCATAAATTATCCCATTTGCGGAATCAATAGAAGATCCTTGCAACTTATCGGACTTATTATTTGCCCTAAACCAACGTGTACTATTGATGCGTTGCTCTTGCTCTATTTGCTCATGGAAATATTCTTTAACCTTACCCATTTAGGAGATGTTTAGATATTTAAATTTTAGTGATACAAAGATTCAAACTATACGCCTCGCTAACAATCAATGAACTGCACCAAAACCTCAACCACCCCAATAGGCATAAAAAAGCCGGTATGCTTTGACACATACCGGCTCGTCCCATTTGAAACACATTGAAAAAACTCATTTTACTTTTGATTTGGCAACCACTATCTCTACCCGCTTGAGCCAACCTTTTAAAAACTTGGCTTGCGTAGGATTATTTTTAACAATCCGTTTATAGTACAAAATGCGCCTTTTAGCGTAAGTGGCAACGCTTATCTCTCGAGAAGCCCCCACGGTCACACGACCGATAATACCATCCCTCAATACCCCGGCGACATCCTGTAAAAGGCTAATGGCAGTTTTTCGCCCACAGTTGACACCACAATCAAAAACGATTAATTGTAGATGCTCCGGTAGTTTCTCGACACCCATAGCCTCCCAATAGTCTTTTTTATAGATGGCAATTGCCCGTTCTTTGGTCATGTTTTTAATATCCTCTTGAGGGTAGAATGTTTTGGCAATGCCAAAATTCGTTTCACCGCCCCGGTCAAAGGGATCATCAGTATAGCCGCCTTCAAGGGCTAAAATAACTGGAATATAATCCTCAAATGTCATAGTCGTTAATTTTAAGACGTTAAAAATGCATTTTCTTTTTATAGGTGTGATACATCATCAAAGCCGATTCGCGAGCGTAATCATCCTCGGTAATGCCGTAGAGGTCGTAAAAATCGTTGATGGCAAAATTGATGGTTTTACCACACCGCACTTGAGCCACGATATGACAAAACATCATGCGCTGAACCACCTTTTCGTAGTAAGAGCCGAGCTCAAAGGCAGCGTGCATATTCCAGCGTTGATAATATCGAGCAATGCGATAATTCAGGGCAATCTGTATCTTTTCGTAGCGAAAAACTTGGTCAGGAAAAGAAAACTCGTCCGGTATTTCAACAAAGCAATTGGCAATGGCTTTGCCGCGTAAGGTGTTGTGATTGGCAGGGATGACACCGCCCCCATATAGCCGCCTCATAACGGCAGCTACATGAGGTAAAACGGGTATATCTATTACCCTCTCTTGATTAATAGTTTTTGAAGCTATGGGCATGAGATAATAAATAAGGTTATTGTAGTGACGATACAAATATATAAAACTATTTTTTATGAATAGTATAATATTCAAAAAGCGGTTAAAATTGGCAACAATAGGAAACGTTGTGGATGGTTATATTGTACCCCTCTGCCCCATCGGGTTGCAAAAGAAATGTCACCACGTAAGGCGGTCTGACAATGCTTTGCAGGTCATCCATCGGCAGTATCACCTTATCAAGTGCCAATTGGGTCAATCGGTGGATAATGGCTTCGTGGACGGTCATTTGCCTTTCCAATAAGGCTTTCAGATTGGTCGGTTTAGTGGTGTTTAACTGGATTTGGATACGTCCTAACTCGTCGAGTAGTTGGTTGTACCCCTCTTCGGAGGGACGTTGAGTAGCATTCATGTTTTTGGAAAATTCAGTAGTGATGTAATAAATGTTTTAAGTTACGCTGTTCGATGATGCAAATATAAAACACTTTGTTTTATAAAGCATAAAGTTAATTGACTTTAACATATAAGTTTTTATACGTTCCCCATCGAACAGACACTTTACGCAAATGGTGGCTATGCGCCACCACTTCGTAAAATTTGGTGTTCGATGCAATCAACCTACAAGAATTGGGATAAAACTATCCCTTTCCGCTTCTTTTAAAAGAGCTTCGTAATTCTGCACAATCTGCATTGATTTTATATAATTAGGGTTATCAGTTATTGGAAACAAACCTTTATACTGTTTTGCATAATCAGCTAATCTATTTTTAGCAATGGTCAACTTTCTACGCCTTGCCGCAATTATATCTTTTCTCCTTTTTTCAATCTGCATGTTTGTTGATTTCATTTCATAGTCAAATGTCACCAACTCAACACACCATTTAGGATTTTGAACTTGGAATAATGCTGCCCTATAACGAAAATACCATATCCATTTCATAAAACATTGAAATCTAAAGCCCTTATTGTAATAGACGGTTTCTCTTATTGCACAATGCCCCGTCGAATGGTGTAATATGATTTTGACACCCCATGCTTTATCTGCAAGAATATTTTTATCCAGCTCTTTTTGAATTTCCAGTAAAACATCTTCTTTCCAATTCATAATTAAAAGAGTTTTTACCGTACCGGACACTTCAAAAGCGTCCGGTACGGAAGGTGAAAATTAAGATTGTGAGAAAAGAATAGTAACAGGTCGGGTTAAACAAACTCGTTTAACGCGCCAACCACTTGGTGGTTCAAAATCAAGCCTTTTAGATTTAGGGGCATTACAATGAATAGCAATTTCATGTTTCCCGTCAATAATGCCCATCCATTCAACCTTGAACTTGACAGTTGAACCGAACCATAATTGGCTCTGAAAATGGTGCATAGCTTCTTCTCGGTGCATAGGTTCTCCTTTTTTCATAGTTGAGTATTTTCAAAGTGAAGAATAAGGGTTTTCCAAATTGCCAACTCTTGGGTAGCGGTTTCTTGGCTGATGCCGCTTTTGCCTTCTGATTTTGAATGAAACCACACCCAGCGTGGATAACACTTTTTGCGCATCTTAAATTCACGCTTGAGCTCTGCCAACATGCTATCGACGATGTCCGGTTCGGAAGGTACAAAACCATGTTCCAAACAGAATCTAATATTGCGTAGGTCATACAGCTGCATATTGTGGGCATGTTGGGCATCTTCAATGTCTGAACGGCTCCTGCCCTTTTTTTCCATTTTGGCTATTATCCGTGGGTAAGTCGTTTGTCGCTTGGCTTGCTCCCTATCCACTGCCGCTTTCAAATCTTCGAGTGTATAATCCATGACGATTGCCATTGTCTGCTATGTTTTAATCTACCCCCCCTCAGTATATCGTGCTTTTAAGTACCATATGAGAGGGGGTAGATGGGTGAATAATGTGGGTTTTTATGATTGATAAGTTTAATTCATAGTTTGTTCTTTGCTCAGTCCCCCGCTGGCTGTATGCCTGATCGTTGCAGCCTGATAGAATCAAAAGTACTCTGGGAGATGTAATCGCCGACCTTTGCCCATCCGCGTGGCTGTATCACTTCTTTGGCACTTGTTACCAGCCCATCATGCACATAAGGCTCACCTTCTTTGACCACATAGTAGAGATAATGCCCTCGATGTTGGCGTTTATATTCCTTAATCACTTCGAGTTTTTGAATATCAACTACTTCAATCACCTTATAGCCGGATTCAGGCTTTTCAAGGCTTGTAGTGGGTTGGCATTGGACGTATAAAAAGGCTATGACTAAAAAAAATACGTATTTCATTGTAATGATTTTTTTGATTAAAAAAGATGGCACACAAGGACGTATTTTTATACGTCGTCTAAATTCAGACACGTATATTTTATACGTTGGTAACAGTGGTGATTTCTTCCTCAAAACGTATATATACGTCTTCGCCGACAATGGCTCTATTGCGTCTGACAAACTTGATAATCTCAGGTGTGATGTTTGAGTCATCGAGATGTGCCAACAGCTCTTCTCTTCTGAGCTTCACTTTCGCCTCATATCCCCTATTGTAGGCGTTTTTCAGCAACGTAATAAATTTCGTCGGTTCTCTATACGTATTGTCAAAAAGTTTGACGTATCCGCGTATATACGTCGTATATACGTCTATACGTGTCTCTTTTTCTTTATACGTGTCTATTTCAGACGTATTATCAGACGTATTTTTTGGCGTATGGGGCGTATCGGTCTCTTTTTGAGGGGTAGGGGGCAATGTACCTCCCCCTACACCCGGTGCCGTATCAACGTGACCGTCGAGTGATACGGCTCTTACTTTGAATATGAACCGTTTCCAAGTATCCGCTCCAACGTATTTTTTTCAGCCACTATACGTATATTCGTATCATCTAACTCGCGTATTTTGGCTTGATACGTATTGATGCTTTTTGCCAGCTCTTCTATACGCGTACTTTGTTTGCGTATATCTTCTTTGCCTTTTTCCAAATCGGCTTTATACGTCTCAATCATCGTTTTATACGCCTGTTCCTTCTGAGCATTTTCGGCATTCCATTTCTGAATGTCGGCGATATCCTTCTTTCTGGATTCTTGTAGCTTTTCGATTTCAATTTTCAACTTCGCCTCTTCTTCAGCTTTTTTTGTCTCAGCAGAGCCGGATTCTTTAGGGTCAGCTTTAGGCTTGCTTTTAGTCGTTGATTCGTCTAAAAAGCTTTGGTGAATTTCATATTGCTTTTTTTCGTGAAAACGACGCATGTAGAAAATACCGGCTTCAATACCGGCACCAATAACAAGCCCTAACAGGAGGTACATCCATAGGCTATTGTCATACTCACCACTGACAGCCGTGTTTTTGGCATCTACAGCCGCTTTATGATTCTGCCATAATGTTTGCGCGCCGGTGACTTCTGCTTGCAATGACCGAATCGTTGCGAGCTTGGCACCCCGGTCTTGAGCAATCTTCAAAGATTCATTTTTTTGCTCAAAGGCGTTTCGGATGGACGTATCGTAAGCAAGGGTCTTGGCTTGTGGCGCGTTCTCCATCGCAAATTTGGAAGCCGAAAAAATAACCACTGACAAGGATATTGCCCAAAACACCAACAGTATGTTTTTGGTAATCTTCATCCGCTCGTAGGCTTTGGCGCGTATCTCGTCGCTCAAATCCGTGTCAACGGCTTTCAGAAAGGCAATGTGATACCGCTCGGAATAGGCAGATTTGAAATACTCCAGACATATCATGATAGCCCCCCAAAGCACACCGACTATCATAATTTCGATGCGACCCAAGCCCCAATATTTGACACCGAAGATGGCTAATGTGGCACTCAAAGCATGAAGGATGAAGACCGCCACGGCTGACCACGATGTGACATCCACCTCGGTATGAGGGGCTTTTTCTTCAAATTTTTCAGCGTATTTTTTCTTTAAATCTAAGACCCGAGGGTCTTTAATTTCTGAACTTGTCATGACTTTTGATGATTTTCACCTTTAAAAATATCCATCCCGTTTTGTTTTAAAATCTATCGGAATGAATACCTTTGAGGTAGATTTGAAAATAAATGTTTTAAATCTTGGGCTTTACCGGTAGCATCTCTAAATTGCCATGCCGTAAAGCCCTTTTTTTTGGCACGTGAGCCACGCTCGGTGGCGGTCGAATACAGTATCGGAAAATCCGTTTTTTCATCTTTCAAACAATTTTATGAATACTAAAAGAACTTTATTGAACAGTTTAACCACTATTTGAAACAAAAAAAAGTTCACTTTTTTTCTTTTATCTCTGATTTTGACCCCGATAAGCTGACCAACATCAGCGACAATAAGCCTATCAAATACCATATCTCTATCATGGGATTTTATTTAATCTGATTATTAAAATGGATTTATTGAACAGTTTAACCACTATTTAGGACATGAGTAAAGGGCCATAGGTGATAGGCAATTACTCATTACCGATTACCCATTACCCATTGCTCGTGCTCATCATTTTTTCCCTTTCTTCTTGCTCGCCTTGTGTTTGGCTTGCTCTTGCTCGATGGTCTGGTGCATCAGTTTGTCGTTGAGTCGGTCGGTGGTTTCGTCGTAGGTCATGCGGCTCTCTGCCAAGAAGAGCACCAACTCGCCGAGGCTGTTGATGTCATCGGGTGTGAGCTGCAAGGTTTCGTCGGCGTAGGTGTCGGGGCGATGGCATTGCATCAGCTTACCGATGGCTTGTAGTTGGTGAAGCTCCATGCCCCATATTCTGTAATCGGCAAGTGGCGTGGCGGTGGTGGTTTGGATGTTACTGGTCATCTTGATTGCAATTTAGATGATGAAGAAATAAGGATTATTGAATTATTTAAGAAGATAATGTTCCCCAAGAATAATATCATCCTCATCGAAAGGGTCATTAAATTTTTGAACATTCTCTTTTGAACTAAGAAGATGGTCATTTACGTCCATCACCAAGCATCTGATTAATCCGCCCAAATATCCAACCTCTTGCGGTGTCAACTCAAGGGGTAGAGTAGTGACTGAAGCATATTGACGCATAAAAAAGGACAGATGGAGAATGTCTTTAGAAGACAGTTTCTCGGTTTCATTAATGCCCTTCGCCATCATCACTTTGATTTGTGGGCTTAAAAGGGGTTGGGCTGGGTTTGATTTTACACTGGTCATCTTGATTGCAATTTAGATGATGAAGAAATAAGGATTTTAGAAACGCAAAAAGGCTCAGTGTGCCGTTTCGCTGCAATCAACCTACAAGTAGGAAAAGTACCGTCTTTACCGATACTCGAAACGGACACACCGAGCCTTTTATAAAAATATAAAAAGGGTAGGAATGACACATATAGGCATAAAAAAAACCTGTCTTTACAGGCTTACGCCTACTTGTTTCTGATTGATTGCACTGCAAATGTAGAAATAATTATGCCAATAAACAAATAAATATTAAAAAAAATAAAAATTAATAGATATTAAATTGACTGTTAATTTAACAGTGTATTATATTTGTGTTTTTAACATATAAAAACACAATTTAGCATGAATTTTATAAGCTTAGATTTTGAGACTGCCAACTCAAAAAGGAGTAGTCCATGTGAAATTGGGATTACAATAGTTGAAGATGGAAAAATTAAACACGTTGAATCTTCATTGATTAAACCTCATACGTCTCATTCTTTCGATTATTTCAATATCCTCATTCATGGTATTAATGAAGACAGTGTAGAGGATGCACCCGAATTCAATACAGTTTGGGAGACATTTAAAAATTACCTTGAAGGCAATTTAGTCATAGCCCATAATGCCTCTTTTGATTTGAGTGTACTGAGACACACCTTAGATTTGTATGGCTTACCTTATCCTAATATTAAATTTATTTGTACCTATCAATTGGCTAAACAAGTTTGGAAAGGATTGCCTTCATATAGCTTAGGTAAGCTATGTGAATTTAAAGATATAAAAAATGACTTTTCACATAGAGCTGAATTTGATAGTATGGCTTGTGCTCAACTGGCAATAAAAGCATTTAAGGAACTTAATATAAACTCTGAAATTGAATTTGAAACGATTTTTAAAACCCCATTAGGTATTTTATCTGATAATCTTTATAAGCCACTGAGCTTTAACGCAAATAAACCTCGACAAAAAAACATACCCCTTGGAGACCCAACAAAACACAACCAAGACAGTATTTTTTATGGTAAAAAAGTTCTTTTTACTGGTACACTAAGTTCAATGGAACGATTTACAGCTCAAAAAATAATAGCGGATATTGGTGGAATCAATTCTGATTCGATAAGTAAAAATACTGACTTTTTAATTATTGGCTATCAAGATGCCTATAAAGTTGGATATGGCTCAAAGAGCAGCAAAGAAATTAAAGCCGCTCAATTGATAGAAAATGGTGCAACCATTGAAATATTGAGTGAAAAAGACTTTATTGATAATATATAAAAATAATAATACATGAATACAAAAAACAATGATGCTCTGAACCTTGCACTTATTTTCACAGAAGATAAATACATTCCTAAACGCTATAAGGAAAAACCTATCAAGCCAATAAAAGGTAAAAAACCAAGCTCAATGGAGCTTAGTTTCCAAGCAATCATAAAACTTTGGCAATCAACTATTGATACAATGGCATCCAAAATTGATATAAAACAAGCATCAAGATTTATCAATTTAAGACCTAACATAGAATCTAATATAGCAAATGCCGCTTACTGCAAAGATTTTCAAGACTTCACCGATTACTTTATTTTAAGAAGAGATATTGAAATCTGTGGAGATGAAGAGTTAGTGCATCTGGCTCACCTACATACAGCCTTTCAAAATGAAATTGATAAAATAATAAAAGACGCCCCTCGGTAGCGCATACTGAGGGGGGTGTTACTCTTCGATATTATCAATCAGTTGTTTCAGAAAAGCGTCAGAGATATTATCTATCTCGGATTTGTCGTAGAGCGAAAGCAGATGGACGGTATCATTCACGACTCGAACACAAGTAACGACCCTCGCACCGCCGCTTTTGCCCGTTCGTTTGGAAGCAATCGCCATGCGCACCTTGTAGCAATCCTTACCGAGTGGTGAGCCTTGCAGTGGGTTGAGCCGAAGGCTGTTGCCGAGTTCTCGAACGTCATTGGTCAGCGAGGGGTATTTTTTGAGAAGCCTTTTAAAATCACGCTGAAACGAGGCTTGGGGTTTTATCCGCATTTTCGATGTCTTTTAAAAAATCTTCTAAATCCTCATAAGCATCTCTCCCTTCAGTATCATCCCCTCGGTTGATGGCAATGATATTGGCTTTGAGTTCCAGCCACCACGCCTTTTGCGCTGGCGTCAGCTTTGCTTCCAATTCAGCCAATTGGCTAACGGGTGTAGGGGTATAAGACATTTTGAGGGCTTTCAAAAAAGCCTTCAATGCGCGCCCTTGCTCGGCGGTTTCAGTAAAAACGGTTATAGCTTCCATTGTGCAAATTTAGGATATTATTGTTAAATTGACAATTAATTTAACAACATTACAACGATGTCAAAGAACTTTTTAATAATGGGCAATAGGCAATGAGTAATAGGCAATGGGCAATAGGTAATAGGCAATAGGTAATAGGGAATTACCTATTACTCATTGCCTATTACCCATGTTTCAATACGGCAAATTATCTAAATCCCAACCGGTAGGAAATAGCTTTAGGTATCCGCCTTTTTGCTCATAATCGCACTCGATGTTGCGTTCATCACTGAGGTATTCGATAAAGGCATCGTGATCATTGCAAGCAAAGACACTCACGGGTATGCCGTTTTCGAGTTCCTCGACGATGCAATCAATAAAAGCGATATCAAGACCAAACTTCGTTTCACCGACCATAATATTTCATTTTAGTTGTTAAAAAAAGAATTTATGTATAAAATAACTATGTACTGAGGGGTATAGCAACGCGATAAAAAAAGCCTATTTTTGTCCTATTGTAGTGATTTAATTAATTGGGTATTAATTAATAAATCAAGTTTATAGTGGAGGCGGTGGAGCTTAATGGCTTTACCGTCTCTTTTTTATGCCTTTTTCTATGTGGCTTAATTCGTCATTAATGAACATTAAACCCACTATTACGAGAAAACAAAAAGGTATCATTCGTCGGTATTTTCGTTGAGATGTTTATGGAATAGATAGTTTGTACGAACGAGGATGGCTAACGATATGAGCCATACGAGTAGAAGATATTTCATTGTTGTAAATGGTTAAAATGGTTAATAAGGGAATTTTAAATTGTATTCGGATTCAACCTCTTGTATGAAAAAAAACCAAAGCCCCAGTAGGAGAGGGTGAACCTTTAAAGCGATAATTTTTGCCACTCATTTCTACGTCACAAGTTTTTGAAGATTTTAAACTATTGTGGAGCGTCAAAAATGAAATAGATTTTTCATTAATCTTTCTCAATTCCTGTATGTAATGAGGATACAAGCACTTTAATCTAATTCTTAAAAACAGCTTATATTCAACTCTAAACTCAACGCCTTCTGTAATTGTACCGTCTTCCATAAGGCGGTTTAAAAGGGTGAAAAATGCCTGATTGATGTTTTCTTTTTCCATAAGATTTTGATGTTTTTGTTTTTAAAAAAAAATTTGATTTTGGAAACCCTTGTTTTTGCATCCTACAGCCCCGACAACTCCCTACATAGTTTTTTTACTCCCTACAACTCCCTACAACATCCTACAAAATTTACTTTCTATTTTATCATAACTTATTGATTATTAATAAATTATATTATTGTAGGAGTGTAGGGAGTTGTAGGATGCTATTTTTCAAATAAATAAAGTGCATTTTTTTTATTGTTTTTTAATTTAGTAACTGTTTGATTATCAATGAATTATGTGTTTTGTGGTGTGTAATCCGTCAAATCAATCTTGTAAAGCTCGACAACCCGTTTTTGTAGGAAGCAAAGGGCATTTGTCGGGTTTTGTAGGGACTTAAAGCGGTGTGACCCTGCCGAAGCCTTTAAATCGTAGGCATCCGAGCTTTTTAAGTAGCGTTCTAAGGTGCCCGCATCCAAAGGTTTTAAGTTTTGACGAATCAGCCGTTCGCGATAAATTGGATAAACATTCTTCATCCGAATCAATAACCACCCCTCAGTATAATTGACAATATTTTCACCCTGTTGAGTGAATACAAGGTCTTTGAATCGAATATCCAATTCATCTTTAATTTGACCTTGCCTAAGCATTAAACCAATGGTGGTAAAAAATTCTTGAACTTCATCAGCCGTATTCATCAATTGAGTTTGGCGAGTGATGGCTATTTCAACTTGATTCTGTACGGCTTGCCACGTGAATGGCATTGGCAAAACCTCTTGTGCCGTTTTAGCGGCTGCGATAATGGCTGCACCTATCAAAATCTGACGGGTATTTGTTTCGCTTTCAGCATAAGCCTTTCTCAATAAAGCCCTTATTTCTTGATAGTTGGTATGATAATTATCTTGAAAGTATTTACGATGTTTCAAAATTTCTAATAAAACAGAGGTGATACTCTCATCTTCCATTGAATTCAATTTATCATAGTTGTCTAACTGTTTTTGTGGCACATTTTTCAGCGTTTGAAACTCCAAAAGTAAAAATCGGCTAAATAGAGCCGGTTCGACGTTGGGCATTTCCTGCCCACCAACAATACCCGTGGAGCGTACTGGTGTTGAAACTGTTTTATTGGTATTATCCATTTTCGAGCGATTATACCCTGAGCCATCATGCCACCCTTTGAGCATACCAATAAGACCAATATCAATACTATTCTTAAACTCATCAAAAATCAAAAGAGAATTGGACAACTGTGCCAACTGTCGGGCATAACTTTTAGTCGTGGATTTACCTTCCAATTTTGGCGGCTCTTTGCGCTCACCAAACAAACAGCCCAGCGATTTAGCCATTGTCGTTTTACCAGAGCCTTTTTGCCCAAAAAGGAAAAGGAGTGGATATTTATCCACCGTTGATATTTTGACTATATCAAGAAAAATTGCCATAATAGAAAAAGCCAATCCAACTTTGCCATTATCGCCATACACATCTGAGAATAAGTTTGCCCAAGCTTTGAAATTATGGGTAGAAGGACGATGTTGAAAGGCTTTATAATTGCCGTTTTCTTCATCATCCCCGTTATTTTCTAAAAGAGGTACAAAATAATGCCTTCCTTCTAAGTCCACCATTTTATGCTCGTTAAGCTCAACAAATGTATTGGTGTTATAGTCAAAAATACCATTTGAAAAAATGTAAAATTGGTCTTTATGATGTCCAGCAAAAGACACCTGTGCCGATGCTTTTTCAAAACTAAAAATCTTCTGTTTTATCCGCATCAAATCCATGTTGGTACCTCTGAATAAAAATACGCCATTAGACTCTATTTTCAATCTGAACTTATCAATTGAAATGAGCTCATCAATATTAAAATCCAATGTAACCACCTTGCCATCATCATTTTTTATCTGTACAATACGCTTGGCATTTGTGCCTTGAATAAGGAAAAGGATTTTCATTGTAAAGTTGGATATTTCACTAAAAGTGATAATTTCTTTGACAATGCGTCTCATATAGTATTTATTCTTAAACTCATAAAAACCGTATTTCTCGACCTCTTCAAAACTAACACCTTTAGGAAGTTTCCATGCCCAGTCTGGTTCTAAATCCATTTTCTCCTCTTCAATTATTTCTACTTTATGCTTATACCCAAACCGTAAAGCAATTTCAAAAATATTGGGACGCTCACCATCCCGAATAGCATCTGCGAGGTCGTAACCCTCTGTATGCTCCGGGAACATATCAACGCCAATAAAATCAATATTCCATTGAAATAACCTTTGTTCGATGTGAGGTAAAGCACATTTTTGGCAAAAGCTGGTACAGCCATTCTTGTCCATTTTAGCCGCATTGCAGGTCGAGCGACCCGCAATATCCGCATCACGAAGATTAAAAACGGAACGCCCAACCAATACCCCAATTTTATTGTCGGTTAGTCCCTTATTTGCACCACAGGCAATCCAGTCAAAATCGGGATAAAAGAACGAAGCAATAACAGCCGTTTTTTCACTTTCGACGATGCAGACACGTCGAGAAGTATCTACACCCAAAAGATGCTCACCAAAGAGGCAAGTCAAATATTTGCCCTCTTTGGGCTGACGCAAATAATAAGCGTCTTTGTCCTTATTCCGGCTACCCCCCTCAGTATAGGCAATGAATTTGGCGTTCCAATATTCCCCTTTTTGGTTTTGATGGATAAAAACCGTATCACCCTTATCGGATGTACCGATGTTCCATTTTTGTAAATGGTCATCGGTAACACCCAGTGATTTTGCCCATGCATGCAAAGGTGACGAAATATTATTTTGCCATTGCTCCACCTTTAAGGCATCTACATACAATTGAGGTTTTTCAACAGGTTGTGGCAATTCAGCGGGCTTGATAGACGCATCCGGTTTGTTATGATAGCCGCAATTATTCAGCCGCTCACATTTTCCGAACTCACGAGGCATACCCTCATAATGCCGAAAAACACCGTGTTTGCCACACTGAGGGCAATCGCCTTTTTTGCCATTGCGCTCGAATTTATATTTGAAGTTTATAGTAGGCATATTTATTATAGCATATTTTTAGCATTATCAATCGCCACACGGATACCTGTATTATCCAAAATATCATTGTATCGCTTTCTGATTTCTTCTGTTTTGGCTTCAAAACGCGATATGGCATCTTTGCCGATGTAAGCGACAATGGTTTCTCGCATCAGCTCCCGCGCCTCGGTGGGTATGACTACAATGGCATTGGCTTCGCATTTGCGAAGACCGTACTTGCTTTTATAATTTTTGAGATAAGGAAGATGAAAATTAGGATGTTTGGGGTCATTGAGGTCTTTACCGGAGCCTGTAATGAGGTTATCAATCCAAGTCAAACCATTGCTTTTAATAAATTCGTAATTGAGTCCAAACCGTTCAATGATTAAATCAGCCGGGTCATACCCCTCAGTACCATCACTCCAAACGATGTCTTTGACATCATCAAGATTTTTTCTCAGTGTATCGGAAATCCGCTCTCCATCGGGGTCATGGTCACCACAATAGAGAAGGACGCATTTTAACCCCTTGTCTTCTGCTTGTTTGAATCGCTTGGCGTATTCCGCTCTTTGGAGAACTGATTGCCAGCCTTTAGCATTGGCAATGGGAATATGGTATTGCCGGCAAACCGGCTCAAATAGGCTCTTGAGGTCAATTTTCTCAACGACTACCTGAATGTAATACTCCTCGCCTTCCCACCAATCAGGCGTATAATATTTACTACCATTGAGTACATCATTAAGCATCCAATTGACGATACTTTCAAGAGACCTATCGGATGGATGTTCAATGCCTGAGAAAGCTCGTGCATCCTCCTCGGCTACGAAGTCAACCGGAAGGTAGCCTTTTTTGCGGCACTTATTAACGGCATCTTCGACTTTTGAAAATTGGTCTTTATCAATCAATCGGGCTTGCTCAAGCTGGTAACACCAACCACGAGCCGATATTTTGAAATCAATGCCACTTTGTATATTTTCGAGATATTGAGCGAATTCTTGTAGCTTTTTATCGCTCATGCGTACGCTTAAATCAAACATGAGATTGAGGATTTATAAGTTTAAAAATTAGGTTACTTATCAAAATCGGACATCATTTGTTGGTATTTCAGCATACCCATTTCTACAATGGGCAATGCTTTTTCTTTAGGCACTTCGTGCCATTTCACATCTTTTTGAGTGATAGCATCCCGATTGCAGTCCTTATCAAAGAAAGCATAAGTCAAAATTTTATATTTATTTTCGGAATACATAAATGAAAACTGTGCGACCTCATTGTTTATCACAATGCGAAGGCGAAATAGACCATTATCTATTTGCGCCATGAAATACTGAGCCATTAGATTTAGGATTTTTAATGTTCAATAGAATCTTGTTTAAAAAAAATAGCCGCTAAAGGCGTGGTGCCGACCGTCACTCGACCATCCTCATCACAAGGAGCAAACCAAATAGCATTATTGGTTCGACCAAAGCGAATGGAGGGATGCTTCACAAGGCGTTGCTTTTCATTTTGGATGTTAAGCAATTGAAAAGCCTCTTTTAAAGGTTTAGCGGAGAGTATATTAGCCAGAAATAAAATATATTTTGCTTGCTCATACTTGACATCGTTAGCGATGTAAGTGCCTTTTGAGGGCAAAAGCCATCGGGTATTGATGGTCTTAGGTTGAGTAGGATGCGTGAGTAATGACATTTTATTGTAGTGGTATTTAATTAATCGGAAAATGTTAAATCTTTGGATTCATCAACCAATAATAATCCGGTGTATGGTCGACCGAAATGAAAACCATGCTGAACCCTTCTTTTTTCATGGCTTCGTTAATTTGCGGCACAGAATAAAAATTGCCGCTCGCTAACTTCACTTTTTCAGTAATCTCCTCGGTGGTAATGGTCACGGTCATTTGAGACTCATACTCTTCGGTTGGAATAAAATGGTTTTTTATCAAAGCGATAAAATCTTGGAGTAAATCCAACCCGAGATCGTTTGTTAAATCTTCTTTTTGTTGCTGCTTTTCTGATGATGTTGTCATGTTCAATGGGTTTAGGCTGCTTCAACGGTTCTTTGTTTCGATTTGATTAGTTTACCCACTTTTGTGCACAATGTTCTTACCTCTTCATCCTCATCTTGATGCATTAAATCAATCATCGCTTGCAAAATTTTCTCGTTGTACAGTTCACCTTTTAAAACAGCCCCTACAGAATTGTAGTGCATTTGTGCTTTTTCAGCGATTTCTGACCGTCTTCCGAAGAAAATTTGTCTTAAATCAACTAAAATGGATAATGGAATAGCCGGAATTTTTTTCATTTCAAAAATTTTTATACTTTTATAATAATGTTAAAATAACAGTTAAAACAATTGTTGTTTTAATAGTCACAAATGACGGTATAATGTTCAATATTTGCAACTTTTACCCGCCTTTAAATCAATATTTTAACATATTATTAACATATAGCCAATGGAAAGTACTTTTGGAAGCCGATTTAAGCAGTTCAGATTAACTACTCATTTGAATCAAGAAGAATTCGGAAAGAAGATTGGATTGGCAAGAACGACCATTTCAAATGTTGAAGTAGATAAGTATGTTATCAATGTTCAGAACTTGATAATGCTTGTTTTAGCCTTTCCAAAACTCAATATTTTGTGGCTGCTTATGGGAACGGGTAGCATGTTGAGTATATCCAATTCGGATGACCTGAAAATAGAGTTTCTCTCAGAACTTTTAAGAGAGAAAGATGCGCGGATAAAAACGCTTGAGGAGTTATTGGAGAAATATCGGCAATAATACGCCACAATTACGCCACATAATAAAATAATAAATTTATAATCGACTGATTGTTAATTTATTCTGCTTGCGTGTATTATTCTTGTCGGGACTACATAATGCATACTTTAAAAAGCGTAAATGGTTGATTATCAATTATTTACGCTTTTTTATTTCAAAAAAATTGCCTAAAAATCTACTCCCATCACCTACTCTACCTGTTTTTTGATAATTAAAAAACTGTTAATGATATTCAAATTCTATTAAAAAATTTCATATTTATAAAAAAAATAGCTTAATTTTGAATATTGACCAAACGTTACAAACTCAATCCTATCCTATTTCTTGCCTAAAACCGATTTAAGCGTTGTTTTGTATATTTTTCGTAATAAATACTTCTAAACCATGAACAAACAGTACTTATGGCTCGCACTTTTTCTATTGTGTAGTTTATCTCTTGACGCTCAGAATCCAATTCAAAAAGACTCCTGTAGCGTTCCGACTATCATTACTCCTAACGATGACGGCTTAAATGATGAATTGAGGATACCCTGTTTGGCTGATAATAATACGGAAAGCGAAATTATGGTCTTCAATGAATGGGGCGATAAAATATATTTCGCCAAACCGTATCGAAACAATTGGCGGGGCACTTATAAAAACCTTTCCTTACCAGACGGTACATATTTCTACATTTTCAAATTAACAGCTGCCACTGATGCTCAAAAAGGATACATAACCATATTTCGTTAACCTACCCAAATGAAGACTATCATGAACAAACACTTACATATCACAAAATTTATCCTATTTTTTATCATTTTATCGCTTTATACTGAGGGGGTACTTGCCCAGCAAGAAGGGCAACAAACGCTCTTTATGTTTAATGCTCTGCCCATCAATCCGGCGGTTTCCGGCTCTCGTGACGTTCCGACGATGACACTGATGACCCGCAATCAGTGGATAGGTTTCAAGGGAGCTCCGGTGCAGCAAAGTCTGAGTTTTCATTCGCCGCTTTTCAGCAAGAGGTTGGGTTTTGGTGTGGCTTTGAGTAATCGGCACATTGGTATTTTCAACTCTCAAACGGCTTCTATGGCTTGGTCTTATAGTCCCATCCGGACAAAAGATTTTATGTTGCGCATTGGGCTTCAAGGTTCAGCAAAAAGATTGGCTTTTGATTTTGAAAATCCAGAACAAGCCACAACGATTGCTAACGAACGAAAATCAAGCAACGGTTTGAACCCTCGTGTGCTGGGAAATTTCGGTATGGGGGTATTTATGATGTATAAAGAAAGTTATTTAGGGTTTTCTGTGCCTTATTACTATTCCAATATCCTCGGTATCAACAATGAAACGCCTACAACCGCTCTCGAAAAACCACATTACTATTTTATGGCAGGTTTAAAATTTCCTTTGTTAGACAAGGTATTTTGGATGCCTTCCGGAATTGTTAAAAGGGTTGCTAACGCACCTTGGGGTGTCGAAGTCAACAGTAGTTTAGTGTATGATGAAAAAATCACTCTTGGATTGTCCTATCGCGCGGGTAAAACCAATCTTGAAGATATTGGAGAAAGTGTTGATTTATTGGTTTTTTTTCAAATCAACAATAAATGTGGTATTGGCTGTGCCTACGATTTCAACCTTTCTCCCCTTAGAAAATATACTGTCGGCAGTTTCGAAGCAGTCATGCGCTATGATTTAAAGCATTCGGCGATGCGATTGAGCAATCCCCGCGTTTTTTTTTAATGAATGACATGATTTAACAATAATATACAATGGGCTTTTAATCAAGCATTTAAATATTAAAACATTCTTTTTTATTAAAAACAATTAAAATAAGTACAAAAAAGGGTCATTTTTTCGGCTTTATATTTGATTATTTTAAATTTATAATATAACCTTTTAAGATTACTTTCCATGCGAAAACAAATAGTTGTAGTAAAAAAACTGATCTTCATTTGCCTCATTCTGATTGGCACTAAAGCGATGGCGCAAGATCCTATCATCATTAATAACGAATCAGACATCAATTCTGCTTTTCAGGAATACAGCCCGGCTTTTTTCTCAAACGGGCTTGTTTTTGTGGCTTCTAACCCTTCCGTCAAAACTTCTAAGAAAGAGGACAACGAAACGGGTAAAACCACAACATCCATCTTTTTTGTAACAAAAGGAGATAAGGGAAATCTTCAAAACCCGATAGTCTTTGCGGATGAATTAACGACAAAATATTATGACGGGCCTCTGTCATTTAGTGCGGATGGTAATACCATTTATTTTACCCGCTCCAATCTGAAAAAGGGAAAACCCGTAAAGTCAAAAGATGGGTCTGTCAAATTGAAAATTTACACTGCTCTTAAAATCAACAACAAATGGGAAAATATATCTGAACTGCCTTTTAACGGTGCGGATTTCGATTGTGCCCACCCCTCAGTATCTCATGATGGTCGGCGGTTGTATTTTGCTTCTAATCGTCCCGAAGGTTTTGGTGGCTGGGATATTTATGTTTCTACTCTAATAAATGGCAAGTGGAGTGACCCTGTAAATCTTGGGCCTAAAGTCAATACTCCTAAAAATGAGGTTTTTCCTTTTATTCACCTCGACGGCAAGGTATATTTTTCATCGAATGGACGACAAGGCATCGGAAATCTGGATATTTTTTATACCCAAAAAACCGATACCGGTTGGTTGAAGCCTCATCTTTTACCCGAACCCATTAACAGCCGTTCGGATGATTTTGGTTTAATTGTTTCAAGCGATAAAAAAAGTGGCTACTTCTCATCTAACCGAGCCAGCGGAAAAGGGGATGATGATATTTTCAGCTTCCATTCGCCTAATGAAATTGACTTGATGATTCAATTAACTGATACCGAAGAAATGGTGGAGGCAACTCCAGTTCCGCCTTCAATTTCTGAAAATGTGGTTGAAACTAAACCCTTTTCAGAGGTAATGAAACCAACTGTTTCTGCTAATTCTTCTGAATTTTCAGAGTCAACGAATAAAGTTGAGGCTATTATTGCCGTTCAACCTCAGCCTAAAAAGGAAGACTCTGCGATTCCGACACCCGAAGTTCAGAAGATTGTAAAAGAAGAACCTAAAGCCGAAGTTATTACCGCAGTGCAACCCCAACCTAAAAAAGAAGACTCTGCGATTCGGATAACCGAAGTTCAGAAAGTTGTAAAAGAAGAACCTAAAGCAGACGTCATTGCTATTGTGCAATTGGATGCCAAAAAGGAAGTTAAAGCAGAAACTACTTATTTGAATGAACCAATTTTTGATGAAACTAACGTTGCTATTACACCTTCAAACATTGAAATACCATCCGATAAGCCGTTGAAAAAATTATCTGAGCCCAAGGTGGAGTTATCAAAAACTGAATTTGCGGATACAGAAGTGTTGGCTACTATTGACAAGAAAAATGAGAATCCGGATAAACCAATTACTCAAACTGAGAAGTTGGTTGATTCTTCGATTCAATCTCTTATATCACCCCCAAAACCCATTATCAGCCGCAGCAGTATTAAATCTGAAAAGCTGGATGAACACAATGCCGCGTTGATAATAAAAGCGGACAAAAGTGATTTGAATAAAGGTTTGGCAACCAGTTCACAGATAAAAAGTAAATATTTGGTAGTTGTTGGCACTTATTCAATCCCCGAAAACGCTATCATCCAAAAGAAAATTGCGGTAAAAAAAGGTTTTACTGATACAGAAATCATCAAATATGAGGATAATAATCTCTATGGCGTTTGTGTGAGACATTTTAATGATGAAAAAGATGCACAGTCTTTAGCGCGTACCATCCATAAAGATTTAAAAATGGATGCTTTTGTCAAAGTTCTAAAATAATGTTTAAAAATAGTTTTCATTGAAAAGCTCAAAAGGTTTGTACTTTTGGGCTTTTTTATTATAAAAAGACATAAAATCAATGTCACAATTTTTTATTTTTTAAAACTTAATTAAATATTCACAAAAAAGAATCAAATTATATTTCCGATTCACCAAAAAATATATCTTCAATAAGGTAGATATTAAAAAAAATAAATTAATATTTATCTATGTGACATGTATTTAAACACAAATAAAGATATATTACTGGTTTAAAATCATATACTTATGCATTGAGTTTATTTCACATGTATTTTATAGTTTAAACATACTTTTTTTTATCAAATGAGTTAATAACCCTAATCCGGTAATTATTTATGGCAGCACAATTTTCTTTTGTAAAGATACTGAGGGGGGTGTACTTTTGAATCAACAAATGAGAAAAACAGACAATCAACAAACACTCGAACAAACCGATGAAAACAAACAAACACACTATAATTTGTTTTTTGTTAGTTTTCCCCCTGATTTTTAAAGCTCAAAACCCTACAACAAAATGCGTTTCAACCGAATTGTTTAAAAAAAATTTGGAAGAAAACCCCCAATTGCTACAACAGCTGAAAGAACTTGAGCTTCAAATCAACAACAATCAACAATTGCATTTGCGCGATGCTGATTTGATTATTCCGGTAGTAGTTCATGTCATTTACAGAACAAATCTGGAAAATATTAGCGACCAACAGGTACATTCGCAAATTCAAGCCCTTAACAGAGATTTTAACAAAGAAAATAATGATGTGGAAAACACCCCCTCAGTATTTTCGAATGTAGTCGCTGATTGTGGTATCCGCTTTCAATTGGTGTCGAGAGACCCCGAAGGTAAGGCTACGACAGGCATTGTTCGACACCAAACGACAAAGACATATTGGAATGTGAGTGACGAGATGAAGATACCATCTAAAGGTGGGTTTAGCCCTTGGAATCCGGCAAAATATCTTAATATCTATGTCTGCAACATGGGAGGCAAATCTTTAGGGTTTTCCTCATTTCCCGGAATGCCGGCTTTTACGGATGGCATTGTGATTGATTTTACTGCCTTCGGCACAACGGGAACGGTAAAAAAACCTTATCATTTAGGCAGAACTTGCGTGCATGAAGTCGGTCATTGGTTCGGTTTGTTTCATATTTGGGGTGATGTGGATTGTGGAAATGATTATGTAGAAGATACGCCCACTCAAAAAATGGAATTTACGGGTTGTCCGCCTTATCCACAATACAATACATGCAAAGGCGTTCAAACGCTCGCTATGAGTATGAATTTTATGGATTACGTGAATGATGAGTGCATGCTGATGTTCACGAATGGACAAAAAATGCGGATGCGCGGCATAATTCAAAAGAAAAGAAGCAACTTGTCAGGCTCTGATGCTCTTTTATCGGCTGAAAATAGAAATTGTACAATTAAAACAATACAAGCAAAAAACATACACATTGAATCTGTCGATATTGATTGGGAGGCCACTGCGGGTGTTGCAGAATATACAATAGAATATAAAGCTATTTCTGAAAGTATTTGGCATAAGATGGTATCAAAAACACCTTATGCTACATTAAACAACCTTGAAGCAGGCAAAACTTATGAAGCAAAGGTAAAAACGGATTGCGACCAAGCCTTATTTTCAAGTACGGCAATTTTCACCACTACAAGAATTGCCTTAAGAAGCCCATCGGATGAAACGGAAATTCAAGTTTTTCCTAATCCGGTGAACAATAGAACAACAATATCCATATTATCGGAAGGAGAATATGGCATTAAAGTAACAGTTTCAGATATAAGTGGTCAGGTTAAAATTGACCAAATATACGAAAAATATACCCCCTCAGTACAACTCGACTTTTCAGCCTTGCCGCAAGGCATGTATGTAGTATCGATCGTGAAAAATGGAAAAAGAGCTGTCTCTAAAGTGTTAAAGGTTCGTGAGTGAATCTAAAGATAATGGTTAAAAATGAGTTTTTGTTGGATGGGTTCTGAACCTTGGTTTAGAATCCATTTTTTTGAAAAAAAGTGGTAAATGATAATGCATGACATGTTTGTTTTTGTTAGAGTTATCAATTTGCATGAAGATACACAATGATTTTGACATTAGGCTAGTCTATACTGAAAAAAGTCATTAAAATTTGGTTTTGTTAAAAAGTGCTGTCTAATCAACGTTTAAGGCAATGAAAACATGGGTTTTCATTGCCTTTTTTTAATTTTACGTTTTAATTTAAAAATTTAAAGAAATACATGAAAAAATTACTGTTTTTACTCTCACTCATCACCATTATGGCATCTTGTAAAAAAGAAAAATCACCCGAAGAGCAATTGCTTTTTGACGTCGAACTCATCAAAAAATACAACACGGACAAAGGGTTGAATGCTCAAGCTACACCGGAAGGTGTTTATTTTGTCATTGAAACGGATGGAACAGGCACCCAGACACCTACTCCGAGCAATACGGTCAATGTTAAATACAAAGGTTATTTACTCGATGGCACCGTATTTGATCAAAGTACCACGGGCATTGAGTTCCGATTAAGCGGGTTGATTCAAGGCTGGCAAATTGGTCTTCAGAAATTTAAAAAAGGCGCGAAAGGCAAATTATTGATCCCGTCAGGTTATGGATATGGCAGCACTGCACAAAGCGGCATTCCCAAAAATTCAGTACTTGTGTTTGATATTGAACTGGTCAATATTAAATAACGGATGTTTTTTTTCAAAAATTTACCCCTCAGCAGAATCTACTGAGGGGTATGTTTTTTTGGGCTAAAATAAAAACAATCTGGATGTTAACAAAGTATTCACTGTGTTTATATTGTTTTGTTTGAGAGAAAAGCCCAATAAAATTTAGAGGTGTTTTAAAATAAAATGACTATAATTATGTAGTATTCGGAACCACCCAATCAAATTTGTTAGTGCAAATATGCGTTCCTTTTTTTATATGGTAACCTTATATTGTTACGAGTGGTAGGAATGATATTATGAACTGCAGGTTCTATTGTGTAGAACTTATAGTTTTATTCATTTTTTCCGCTAAATAATGCCCCATGCTGAAACAGGCTTGCAAGAGGTAGCCGCCCGTCGGGGCATCCCAATCGAGCATTTCACCAATGGCATAATGGTTGGGTATGTTTTTAAATTGAAAACAATCGTCCAATTCATCTTCTGCAATGCCGCCCACGGTTGAAATGGCTTCATCAATAGGTGCGGCAGCGGTTATACTGAGGGGTAGGTTTTTTATCTTGGCAACTAATATGTCAGGGTTTGTATATTCTATTTTATTCAATTGGCTTTTCAAAAGTGTTATTGCGGTATCTGACAGATGTAATTGATCTCTCAATATATTGGAGATGGTTTCTTTTCCTTTTGGGAAAAATTTGTTTTTTATCTCTGATTCACTTAAAACCGGCTTCAAATCTAAGTGAACAATCGCCGTTTGTTGAGTTTCCAATTGCTGTCGAATAGCCGGACTAAGGGCATAAATAGCGCCTCCTTCTAAACCAAATTTTGTGACGACCACTTCCCCTTTTTGTCTCTTATCATCACAACTGATAGCGATATTCTTCAATGACTTACCTTCGGCTTGAACTAAAAAAGTGTCGCTCCATGCTACTCGATAAGCACAATTTGAGGCTTGAAAAGGCACAATTTTGACGTTTTTTTCTTCGAAAAAACGTGTCCACTGCCCATCTGAACCTGTTTTGCTCCAACTGGCACCACCCAAACTGAAAACAACTATATCCGCTTTCACTACCACATTTTGGTCATTGTGAGACATCCATAAATCATTTTCTGTTGTCCAGCCCTGCCATGTATGGCGGGTTTTGAGGTGGATATTTTTCTTTTTCAGAACGGTTAGAATAGCATTGAGCACCTGTATGGGTTTGATACTTTTAAGAGGGAAAACCCGTTTACTCGAACCGACGTACGTATTGATGCCCATGCTTTTGAGCCAATTGCGGGTATCCAAATTGGAAAAAGTCCGCAGACTTTTGGTCAGATGAGGAGATTCTGAGGTATATCGGGAGATGAATTGCTCCGTATCTTCGGAGTGTGTGAGATTAAAACCGCCATCACCGGCTACCAAGAATTTACGCCCCAAAGTTGGCTGACGTTCATATATAGTAATGTCGAATTTGTTTTCATCCAATCCGGCAGCCAATGCCAAAGCAGATGAACCACCTCCGATGATGGCGATTGTTTTTTTCATACGTCTAATTTGTCTATCTCCATTGACAAATTAGACCACCCATGATAGCCATTGTTACTGCCCAGTATCCTGCATGAATAGCAATGTATTTGCCACCTCTCCGCTCAAACAAAGCTGAAATGCCGATTATGGGTAAAGCGAACGTGATACTATTCAGAAAACCGTGAAAAGCACCATGTTTGAAAGTGCGGAAATTGCTGCCGTATTTGTCCATAAAAGAAGACATCATTGTGTTCACTTCCGACCCTTTATCCATTATGCCTGGCTCGTTGGCGAGTATCGAAAACATATGCATCTGGTGAATAACGATGAAATTAAGACTGACAGCCATAAAAAAGCTCAATAAATAGACTAATCCGAAGATTAAAGGCATGTTAGCGCCTTGCATTCTATCGGCTGTAATTTCTGCGGCTTTCATCCAAGCATTGCCAAATGCTTTTTGGCTATACCAAACCATGCCGACTATCAAGGGCACTAAAGCCGCTACTAACAAGGCTACCCAATTAATCTGTTCCATTTTTTAAAATTTTTTGATTGAAATAAAGTTGTTTTTCCCGTAAAATCGCTCTAATATAAAACAAAAAATTTCAAGTGCAA
This sequence comes from Saprospiraceae bacterium, assembly GCA_031424115.1. Taxonomy (GTDB): domain Bacteria; phylum Bacteroidota; class Bacteroidia; order Chitinophagales; family Saprospiraceae; genus JAAFJT01. The sequence continues at coordinate 92,190 of JANPGW010000081.1, forward strand.
ATAAAATGAAACTTTTTTTATAAATTTAAAATTTTATTCACCCGGATGGTAGGTTTTCTCAGCATGTTTCAATATATCTTTTTTGTAAAACAACACATCTTTAAATTTACCTTTGGTGTACATTTCTGCTTGGTCTTTGAAATGAGGCGATTGAGGATTGCCGTTTTGACCACCGGCTAATAGAGATTTGGCTTTTATCTTTTCCCCAAATTCAACAGCGCAAACGAAACTATTACCATTGACCCCGTACCGCTTTTTAGTGCCCGCAAAATATCGCGCCGTGTAAGACGGCAACTGCCCCCAAGTGGAAGACACAAACCCGACCGGAATGCTCGGTAAATCATCTTTATATTCCTGAAAAACATCGCCTGAAACCCGTTGAAAACGGTTAATGTCTCCCAAAGGCATTTTCCAAGTACCAAATTTGCCTTTTAACTCATTGATAACTTCGTTCAAAGGTTGCAACAATTCCTTAGGAGTTGCTTGTGCAACAAACATTTTGGTTCTAATGACTTGGTCATCTTCTTCATCGTCCACCACTTTGAGCTTAAAAATGGCGGGTAATAATTTTTGCCCCCACTCGATAGCCAAAGTCGTGGCAATAGAGTTTTCGCCGCTCCGGTAATCCCAAGCTTTCATTATCTGGATCGGATCATACAAAGCCGCGTAAAGCGTATCGGAAGGGGTCACACTTTTTTCAAATGCTTGTATTAAAGCCGGAATCATCATTTCAAAAGCGACTAAATATGAATCATATCCGGCTGAAATAACTTTATCCAAATCATACTTTGAGCCTTGACTCAACACTCTAACGGCATTGATACCCCGAAAATTTTCGCCATCCGGTGCCATATATTTGGGATAATTTTCTTTTTTAGGACTTTTATCGCCCGCCACGGTAAATGGCGTTGAATTACAGTTTTGTAACCAACCATTTTCGGGATTATAAACGTGCACACTCTCTTCTACTTTGTGTAAACCTTTCCATTCGGTGGCGGCGATGCTGCCGTCAACCGGTTTTGACCAATCAAATCGTGTATCTCTAATCGGTAAAAAATTGCTGTGCCAGTAAGCGATATTGCCTTCTCCATCGGCATAAACCGTATTATTGGAAGTATTGACCAACAAATCCATCGTTTTTTTAAAATCATTGAAACTATTGGCTTTGGTGCGTTGCCAACTTTGCACTAAACCAGTCAAGTTGCGGTTATTGGCTTTCATGCTGATCCATTGGTTGTTGCGTTCAGCCATAATGGGCCCGTGGTGGGTGAAAAATGCTTTAATTTTTTTGGATACCAAGACATTGCCCTTTTTGTATTTTAGATTGATATACTTCTGTTTTAAAGATTTTAATTTCCCTTCGTATTCATAAAACCACTTATTATTGACTTTTTTCACTTTTTCAATGTAAGCATCTGACACATCGGCGTAACTCGATGTGTGCATCCAACCACAATGTTCGTTGAAGCCTTGATAGACAAAAAATTGACCCCACGTCACGGCTCCGTAAGTATTTAACCCTTCTCCACTTGACACATGCACTTCGGGTCGAAAGTAAAAAGTCACGTGAGGATTGATGTATAAAATGGATTTCCCGGAAGCCGTAATGGAAGGCGCAAAAGCAAAACCGTTTGAACCTGTTAATATTTCTTCTTCTTGTTTTATTGTTTCAATTGACGAGATTTTATTGTCTGAGTAAAAATTTTTTAGTTCTGACACGGTAATGTCTGCGGTGCTGATTGCCCCAATGCTGCCGTCAGTCCAGAGCAAAGGATACCACGGCTTGAAACGCTTCAACATAACGGGTTGTACTGAGGGGTGCTTATAAAGATAAAAATTGATACCATCAGCGTAAGCATTCAACAGTTTTTTCAACCATTCGGGGCTTTTGTTGTAGTCAGCAATGGCTTCGGTGGAGTCAATCACTAAGCGAATCAATAAATCATCATATAAGGCAGATTCCCCTTTAACTTCCGACAATCTGCCCAATTTTTCAATATAATTCATCTCTACCCGCTTAAAATCGTCTTCGCATTGAGCATATAACAAGCCAAAAACGGCATCGGCATCGGTTTTGCCGCTGATATGGGGAATGCCCCAATTATCGCGAATAATGGTGATTTGTTGCGCTTGTTTTTCCCACCGACTGATTTCTATTTTCGAAAAAGCTTGAGCGGCTACAGAGACGGGCAAAAAAACGATTAATAATAATTTGATTAAATTCATTTCATTTGTTTTATAAATTGGAAAAATGGTTAATGCGCAGTGCTTACAAAACCGCAATATAATAGGTGTACCGTAAAGAAAATAAAGTTAGTAATAAAAATCTTTGAATAGTATTAAACTTTTTACCTTTGCGGCGTTTAAAATTTAATATTCAAACCAAAATTAAACCTAACCAAATATGATTATTGGCGTTCCAAAAGAAATTAAAAGCAGTGAAAACCGTGTGGCTTTGACGCCTGCCGGTGCCTTAGAATTAAGCAAAAGAGGGCATGCAGTCTTCGTTGAAAAAGATGCCGGCTTCGGCTCAGGCTTTGAAGACTACGAGTACGAAGGTGCCGGTGCTCAAATTTTGCCGACTGCTGAAGAAATTTTTGCGAAAGCAGAAATGATTATGAAAGTGAAAGAACCCATCGAACAAGAGTACTCGTTGATCAAGCCGCATCATCTTGTTTTTACCTATTTCCACTTTGCTTCTTACAAACCCCTTACAGACGCTATGATTGCCAGCAAAGCGGTGTGTTTAGCTTACGAAACTGTTGAAATGGCTGACCGTTCTTTGCCGCTTCTTGTTCCGATGAGTGAAGTTGCGGGCAGAATGTCGATTCAAGAAGGTGCAAAATATTTAGAGAAACCGGTAAAAGGTCGTGGTGTATTGCTCGGTGGTGTGCCGGGCGTTGAACCTGGCAGAGTGTTGATTTTGGGTGGCGGTATTGTAGGCACTCAAGCCGCAAAAATGGCGGCGGGTTTAGGCGCCCAAGTCATTATCATGGATGTCAGCATTCCGCGTTTGCGCTATTTGAGCGATATTATGCCGGCTAATGTGACGACTATGTTCTCAAATGAATATAATATTCGCCGGATGATAGGCACTATTGACCTTATCATTGGGGCAGTTTTAATACCAGGCGCCAAAGCCCCTCATTTGATTACCAGAGATATGCTTAAAATGATGCGCCCCGGAACAGTTTTGGTGGACGTTGCCGTTGACCAAGGCGGCTGTATTGAAACCTGTAAACCGACGACTCACGAAAATCCGACTTATATTATTGATGATGTGGTGCACTATTGCGTAGCGAATATGCCGGGTGCAGTGCCATACACGTCCACAATTGCCCTCACCAATGCCACCCTACCCTACGCTGTACAATTAGCCGATAAAGGCTGGAAACAAGCCTGTAAAGATCGAAATGATTTGAAATTAGGCTTGAATGTCATTGATGGCCATGTGGTGTATAAAGGTGTAGCAGATGCATTTGATTTGCCGCTTGAAGATGTCAATTCATTTTTGTAAATTTGTTGGTCGGTGTTTGGTTTTGGGGTAAAAAATTGGATTTTATCTAAAAACCAAACACTATCCCGAGCACTCGGGGCTAAAAACTAAAAAAAA
>JANPGW010000082.1:0-7975 GCA_031424115.1 Saprospiraceae bacterium
CTGTCCATTCCGGTCGCGCTAATCGAAGAAGCGTCCGCCCTTTCAAAATTCAATGCCGAATCTCTCGAACTGACTCTGCGTGGTTTGTGTCCCGATTGCTGTAAGTAATGAAACTGAAGGCATAACAGGATTGTAACGGAACAAATACTCTAAGTTTGTTCTAAAAAAGCTATTCTAAAAACAAATTCTAAAGGAAGGTAAATCGAAAATGGAAAATAATAAAGAGCAAACCGATACGTTAAATAGCCCAACTGCGAAAACAACCGATTCGGGTAAATGCCCGTTCACAGGCGGAGCGATTAAGTTCACGACCGAGAGTAACCGATCAAACCGCGACTGGTGGCCGAAATCTTTGAATCTAAAAATTCTTCGCCAGCATTCTTCTCTATCCGATCCGATGGGCGAAGATTTCAATTACGCTGAAGAATTCAAATCTCTTGATCTGGAAGCCGTGAAGAAAGAAATTTCCGATCTGATGACCGATTCGCAGGAATGGTGGCCTGCCGATTACGGGCACTACGGACCTTTCTTTATTCGAATGGCGTGGCACAGTGCCGGAACTTATCGCATTCAAGACGGGCGCGGCGGCGGCGGGCGCGGACAGCAGCGATTTGCGCCGCTCAATAGTTGGCCGGATAATGTGAGCCTCGATAAAGCGCGACGACTTTTGTGGACGATCAAACAGAAAAACGGCAGAAAAATTTCTTGGGCTGACTTGATGATTCTCGCGGGCAACATCGCTTTGGAATCTATGGGTTTTAAAACCTTTGGTTTCGGCGGCGGACGCGAAGACGTTTGGGAGCCGGATCAGGACGTTTATTGGGGCGCGGAATTGACTTGGCTGGCGGGCGACATCAGATATGAACACGGTTCCAAAGGCGTTGACAAGGACGGCGGCGTTTTAGTTTCGGACGACGATGCCGATGGAGACATTCATAGCCGGAAACTCGAAAATCCGCTTGCGGCGGTGCAGATGGGATTGATTTACGTTAACCCGGAAGGTCCCGACGGCAATCCTGATCCGATTGCAGCGGCACGCGATATTCGGGAAACATTCGGACGAATGGCGATGAACGACGAGGAAACCGTCGCGTTGATTGCCGGCGGACACACTTTCGGCAAAACGCACGGCGCGGCGGATTCATCGCACGTTGATGTCGAGCCGGAAGCGGCGCATATCGCGGCGCAAGGTTTCGGTTGGCACAACAGTTTCGGCACGGGCAAAGGTCCCGATACGATTACGAGCGGCTTGGAAGTTACCTGGACGACGACTCCGACGCAATGGAGCAACAATTATTTTGAAAATTTGTTCGGCTTCGAATGGGAACTTTCCAAAAGTCCGGGCGGCGCGCAACAGTGGGTTGCCAAAAACGCCGACGCGCTTATACCGGACGCATTTGACTCGTCGAAAAAACATTTGCCGACAATGCTGACGACTGATCTTTCCTTGCGGATGGATCCGGCGTATGAAAAAATTTCGAGACGTTTTTACGAAAACCCGGAAGAATTTGCAGATGCTTTCGCCCGCGCTTGGTTTAAACTGACGCACCGCGATATGGGGCCTATTAGTCGTTATCTTGGATCAGAAGTACCTAAAGAAGAATTGATTTGGCAAGACCCTATTCCGGCTGTTACGCATCAACTTATTGACGCTAACGATATTGGAGTATTGAAGGCTAAAATACTTGATTTAGGATTATCAGTGTCTCAATTAGTATCAACGGCTTGGGCTTCCGCATCAACCTTCCGTGGCTCCGATAAGCGGGGCGGAGCAAACGGTGCGCGCATTCGTCTTTCTCCGCAGAAAGATTGGGATGTTAATCACCCGGGTCTTTTGACAACTGTCCTTGACAAATTAGAAAGTATCCAAACGGCTTTCAATTATGCTCAGTCCGGTGGTAAAAAGGTTTCGCTATCCGACTTAATTGTTTTAGGTGGATGCGCCGCCATAGAAAAAGCCGCGAAGAATGCCGGTTATCAAGTGACAGTTCCATTTACGCCGGGGCGTGCTGATGCCTCACAAGAGCAAACTGATGTGGAATCATTCGCTGTCTTAGAGCCAGCCGCAGATGGATTCCGCAACTATTTGAAGTCTCACCACTCTGCGTCGGCTGAGGAAATGTTGGTTGATAAGGCACAATTGATGACACTGACAGCACCTGAAATGACGGTTCTTGTGGGCGGTATGCGTGTTCTCAACACAAATTTCGGTTTTTCTAAACACGGTGTTTTTACCAAACGACCGGAGGCTCTCACCAACGACTTCTTCGTCAATCTACTTGATTTGGGTACAACTTGGAAAGCAAGTGCGGATTCTAAAGACGTCTTTGTAGGTCGTGACCGCGCAACAGGTGAAGTCAAATGGTCCGGTACGAGGGTTGACCTTATTTTTGGTTCCAACTCCGAACTTAGAGCCATCGCTGAGGTTTATGGATGTGAAGATTCTCAAGAGCAATTCGTCGAGGACTTTGTGGCAGCGTGGAACAAAGTGATGAATCTTGATCGTTTTGATTTAGTTTAATTTATTTCGAACAAATACATAATAATTTGAGGTGGTCTTGCAACAGATCACCTCTTTTTTTTCATAAAAATACAATAACTGACAAGCTATTCTACACCACCCTACTTTTTCTAAAATCTATAAGATTCATTTTTTCAAACACTTCTAAATCGTGAAGGGCTTCCCAGCGTGTGCTTTTTAAAAAAATTATTGAAATGCGTGACTTCTGAAAAACCCAACGCGTAAGCGATTTCAGCCACATTCCAATTGCTGTGTTTCAACATAATTTTGGCTTCTTGTAGGATACGCTCGGCAATAATTTGAGTGGTTGTTTTTTGGGTCGTTTCTTTTACCGCTCGATTCAAATGATTGACATGCACGTTCAATTGGTTGGCAAAATCTGAAGCGGAACGTAAATTTACTAAAGGGTGGTTTTCATCAATCGGAAATTGACGTTCTAATAGCTCTAAAAACAGGGTTGAAATCCGTTGCGACGCGTTGATTTGCTGCTTATCAAATTGCGTTGAAGGCTGCATTTTCATCGCAAAATGAATGAGTTCAAACACCAAATTTCGCAGCACATCGTATTTGTGCTGATAATCTGACTTGATCTCTTCAAACATTTTTTTATAGATGAGACTCACCTGTTCAGCTTGGTCATCAGACAATTCAAATACATGATTGCCTGTAGATTGAAAGACAGAATATTGATTTAAATCTCCGAATTTATGAAAAAAGTGTTGATTAAAAATGCAATAGCTCCCTGTTTGAATTCTTTCCAAATGCTCACACTTGTATGGAATCTGAGGATTTGAGAAGAAAATAGCCTGTTTTTCAATGGTTATAACCTTATCCGCATAACTCATATCAATAGCCCCTACCACAAGCATTATTTTATAAAAATCTCTTCTTTTATAAGGCAATGGCTTTACCTTACCGATTTCAATCGGCTCATGTTGAAAGACATTGAAATGACCGATTTCATTTTTCAGATTTTCGGGTATCCAATCGAATTTACGTTGATAGAATTCTTCAAGCGTTTCAAATTGATTCATTGTTTTAAAGTTTATAATTCAATCCGATATTCCAAACGATATTATTACCGGCAATTGTTGATTTAATTTTGTAAGTAAAAATTGAGGATATACTGAGGGGGTGATTTTTCCAATTCAAAAAAAGCGATTCGCTGGCGTAAGTCCCTTCTTTTGCATCTAATATTAAATGAAATAGTTGAGGATAAAAACTAAGATAGTAATTTTTACTCACATTGATATCAGGAAATTTAGGTTGAAATGACAAAAAATGGCTATTCTGAATCGCATACGGGTCTAAGCCTTTGGAATATAAATACTGTATGCCCAATGCAAATTTCTTTGAGAAATAGTAGGTCGGCACTATTTCTCCCGCAAAATAACGTTGCGCAATATATCTCAATTCATTTTTTCCATTGATATTAATAGAATCTTTCCTCACCACATATGAAGGATGCGCACCCACATTGAAGCCAAAATGTTCAGATTTTTTATATTTATACCTAAACCAAAAAATATATGACCAAGGCTTGCCAGTGAGCCCCCAACGCAGCTCAGGCTCAAAATAAATGTTATTTTTACCAACCGAGCCGGTGAGAATTACAGCCGGTTTTCCATATGTCAAATTAGGAAATAAAGATATGCCTTTGCTATTAATATTGACGTTGGCGGTAGCTTTTAGAGGCGCGTGCACCTTTAAACTATCTTTTTTTTGTGCTACTATGGGATTTAATAAATTACAATAAAAAAATATAAGCAGGACTGTTCTCCAAATCAATTTTGATTGATAATTATTCATATTCTCGAATTTTTATGATGTTAATAGTGCAAAGGTAACTTTTGGGCAACCGTTATTATAATATTTTTCAAAGCAAAACTTACGATTTTCAAACAATTGATAATGATGAACTTATTTCGGTTGTGGGTAAAGTCGAGATGAAAAGGGCATTTTACAAAACAAAACAAATCACCATAATGCGCCATTTCATCTTCACAATTGCCGTTTTAGTCGGCTTCTTAAAATTATCATTGGCGATGTTTATACTTTTGTATCATCAATAAAGATTAATAGTTATTTCTGGAATTTTTAAATATACAAAAGATGAAAAATCTAATCCTATTCACCCTACTGTTACTTTCTGTTCCCCTTTTTGCCCAACAGCCACAAGGTGGCAATAACCCTAAAATGGCCAACATCGGTCGTTTATATGGTAAAATCATCGATGCCACAACGAAACAACCCGTTGCTTATGCATCGGTTACGGTATTACGCACACTGTCCAATGGAAAAGACAGTCTGATTGGTGGCGCATTAACTTTGGAAAATGGCGATTTTGATATCACTTCATTGCCGATAGGTGCTTTTAAAGTAAAAGCAAGTTTTGTAGGCAATAAAGATTTGATTAAACCGGTAAAAATTACCCCGCCTAATAATATCGAACAGGATTTAGGGGACTTGGCAATGACGCCTGATGCACAAGTGTTGGGTACAGTTGAAGTGAAAGCCGAAAAAGCTTCAACGATGATGAGCCTTGAAAAACGCGTTTTTAATGTGGATAAAAGTATTACGGCCACCGGCGGAACTGCGGAAGATGTTTTGAAAAATGTCCCCTCAGTTACGGTTGATATGGATGGCAACGCGAAGTTGCGCGACCGTGGAACGACAATCTATGTAGATGGCAAACCCACTCTGATGTCTTTAACTCAAATTCCGGCTGACCAAATCGAGTCGGTAGAAGTGATTTCCAATCCTTCGGCAAAATATGAGGCATCAACGACGGGCGGTATTTTAAATATTGTTTTAAAAAAGAATCGCAAACCCGGATATAATGGGGTTGTCGCGTTGGGAGTCGGCACGGGCAATCGCTACAATGGCATGTTAAACTTAAATGCCCATGAAGGCAAATGGAGTGTCGGCGGTTTTTACAATATTAATGCAACGGATGCGCCGAATACGGGTTATGTTTATAGAACTAATCGCTTAGCGGATGGTACTATTACTAATTATTTTAATCAGAGTTCAACTGTTAATTTTCAAAATGTCTTTCAAATAGGCAGACTTAATTTGGATTATGCGATCAACAACCGCAATACATTGTCTCTCGCAGGAACAAAAGTGGGCGGTAAATTCAATATCTCGATTGATCAAAAGTATGAATATTTAGACCCGTCAAAACAAATAACAAGTTATGGCTCTCGCTTGACGACGCCAGAAAATAATTTCAACAATAATAGTATTGAAGGGCAATGGAAAAAAACTTTTGCTAAAAAAGATAAATCTTTGACGACTTTGGCAAACTATAGCTGGGGCAACTTCTCAAATTTAGCTTCATGGACGACTACAGGTTTTGATAAATCAGGTACAGCACTGGCAAATTACCCAGAATTGGTGAGCATTAATGGCGCGAATAAAAACCAACAAGCGGTGTTTCAAATGGATTATGTGAATCCAATCAATGACTCGACGAAAGTGGAAATGGGTGTGCGGAGTTTTTGGAGTGGCGCTGATCAAGTTTATTTTTATAAGCCTTATAATAATGAAAAAAATGATTATATTCAAGACAATCAGTTTTCGCAAGACAACCGAATTACGCAAAGTATCAACGCGGCTTATGTAACGTATTCCGGACGTTTAAAAAATCAAATCAATTACCAAGCGGGCGTGCGTTTTGAGCAATCAAATTTAACGGGCATTACGCATCTTGACGGCACCAATAATTTTGGATACAATTATCCGAAAGGCACGGGTAAGGATTTATTACGGTCGTTTTTCCCATCGTTGTATATTTCAAAGAAGCTTGACCCTACAACAGAAATCGGCGTTAATTTCAGTCGCAAAATACAACGCCCTAATTTCCGTCAATTGATGCCCGGCATACAGGCGGCTGACAAGCAGAATATCCAAATTGGTAACCCGAACTTGCAACCTGAGTTTGTGAACTTAGCCGAGTTGAATTATAATAAAATGTTCGGGTCAAATAACTGGTTGGCGTCCTTATATTTGAGCAACGAAACCAATACCTTGAAACCGTTGATTCGCCCTTCAGCAACCGACCCCTCAGTATTAGTGACGACTTTTGTCAATGGAACTAACGAATTGATGTACGGTATGGACAACACCTTAAAATTAGCTTTTGGTAAAAACTTCGATGTGATGTTGAATGCCAATGTGTTTAATTTTAAAGTAAATGTTGATACTTTTACAAACACCGGTTGGGCGGGCAACGGTAAAGTAAATTTGACTTATCGTTTGCCTTCCGATATTTCGATTCAGGTGAACGGCGCTTATGAAGGCAATCGCCCGATACCACAAGGCACACGCCAAGGCATTGCATATATGGATTTCGCGGTTAAAAAATCGTTTTTCCACAATGCAGCCAACGTGACTTTCTCTATCAACGATGTGTTTAACAGCCGCAAAGACATCACGATTTATACGCAACCGACCTACATTCAAGAGTCAATGCGTCGTCGTGATACGCGTTTCTTTAAAGTAGCGCTTCAAATCCCATTCGGCAAAATCGATGCTTCAATGTTTAAAAAGAAAAACAATAAACAACAGGCTGCAGAAGTGCCTGATTTTGGTGGGAATTAATAATTTTGGGTTAAATCTTAAAATGTGCTTGAAACCATTCTAAGATTTAATCCATTCTAATTTAAAAAAATAAAAACTAAACGATCAATGATTAAGCTAATAGTATCCTTAAATGTCTTATTGTTCAGCTTCTTGACATTTCTCTCAACAACGAAGTCAGTTAGTTCGAAATCCAATTCTGAAATTCCTATGTGTAGCACAAGCCAAGTAGCTGGTATCAATCAATGGACAGGAGCAAGCCGTATTTCTCAGTTTAAATCTATAAATGCCACCCCCTCAGTATTTGTAACTGACGACACCAAAAGCTATTCAATGCCTTTGCTCGCGCAAACACCGAAAGAGGAAGTTATGCTTTCGTGGACTGAAAAAGATGAGAAAGGTATGACTGCCTTTTGTTTTTCAACTTCAACCGATAAAGGCAAAACTTTTTCAGATAAAAAAGTGATTTATGCAGGTTATGGTGTCGGCAATAGCCGCTTGTTTCGGGCTAAAGTTCTGGCTAAAAAAGATGGCAGTTTGGTTGCTGTTTTCACCAATCGCCCCGATGCCCAAGCGCAGCCACAAGGTGGTCAAGGCGGACGTGGTGGCGGACGTGGTGGTGAACTCGTTTTTTCGGTTTCAAAAGATGCGGGCAACACTTGGACAAACCCTCAAGCGGTGGACACTGACCCCACCAAAGGCTTAATGCGCGGCTTTTTTGATGCTATTTTAATGGCCAATGATGAAATTGCGGTCGCTTATTTGAAAGATGTAAAAGGCAGCACAAAACACGAAGAGCGTGATTTGCGCTTGTCGGTTACAAAAAATGGCGTTTTTCAAACGGAAAAATTACTGGATGCTGTGGTTTGT
>JANPGW010000083.1:0-20926 GCA_031424115.1 Saprospiraceae bacterium
TACGTCCTTTATGCGTATCATCAGTGAATTCGAATTTTTCACCATAAAGTTCAGTTAAAACGGTTGCCGTTGCAGATGCTTGTATGGCATGACCGGACGGAAACGCCGGAAAGGGCGGGTCGGGCCAGAAGGATTCCCATCTCGGGTCAATGTGTTCAGTGATGTAAGTATTCGGTCTTTCGGTAAAAAAGGTGTATTTCCATTTCCAACAGTTGATAAATGCGTCTGCTACTGCCATACCTACTTTGGCGTAGGTTTCAGCACATTGTATGAGATTAGGTTGCGCTTTTTTGAGCACCAAAGTCGCTAAATAATAAGAGTGTCCGGGCGGCGTTACGGTTTCATCGGGGTCGTCTCCCCACCAAATGGCAGCTTCTTTTTGGTCTTGGGTCAATGCTTTTTCTTGATTATAAACTTCTAAAAATTGTTTATAATAGGCTGAATTCGGCATCGTATCAAACGGAATGACTGAGGGGTCGGGTATTTCATGGTCTTTTGTCAAAAATGTACGGTTTTTGCCCCAATGCGGATGCAGGGGAAAATGGCTGAAAGATTGCCCATATAAAGGCGGTTTCCAACAACCCAATTGAGTGGGGTGCACCATTTTTTTATCAAAATTTTTCAAATAGGCTTTATGTCCACCATCCGTTTTTGACCACTCAAAGATGACGGAGGCGACAGTTTTGCCAAACGAAATGGAGTTGTTGATTAGTTCTTTATCTGCTATTTTATCGGTTAAATTCTTATAAATGGCAGTTTCAAGTGAATCAATTTTAAGTTTGTTTTGGTCTGAAGTTTGGTTGTAAATGTTTTTTAAAATATAAGCTTCTGCGGCATTTAGTGATAATTGCCAGTTATACTTTTTATCTTTTTCCGGAAGTGGCAGACTATCTAACCCATCCAATTGACCGGTAAGGGATTGATAAGGGGTATAGCCTTGTACGATGGATTCATACATCGTCAACCCAATATATCCGAGACATCTTGACGAATAGGTAGGAGAATTGCCGGGAGTATTTTTAGTGATAAAAAGGGTCATTTCTGCCCATTTTGTAGCCAGTTCGGTGTCAGTTAAAGGTTTCTCTTGTTGGCATCCGACGGCTAAATAGGATAGCAAAAAAAGGCTTAAATATTTATGGAGCGTGTGTAGATTATTCTTTTTCATGTTGACTAAACGGATTGCTAAAAATAACATTATACTGAGGTTTAAAACCCCGAAAACTCGGTGGGGGGTATAGAATACCCCTAAAATTAAAAAATCTACCCCAAAAATGAGGTAGATTTTTTTTTAAATTAGAATATTTTATTTTTAATAACCCGGATTCTGTACTAATTTAGGATTACGGCTCACCTCGTCCCGAGTCAAAACCCTGTAATACATTTTATCATTCCATTTCCTGGTTTCGTTAGATGTATTATCTTCAACAGTATAGATATAATTATAAACGGATTTATCAAACCTATACGGTTTACGAGCCGTAGCACCGGCTTTAAGTTTTGCTTCAACATTTATCGCTTTAATGCCTCTACCAACAGTAGTTGGAGCAATCATCCAGCGTCTTGCATCGTGGTAACGGTGTTCTTCATAAGCCAATTCTATTCTCCTCTCGTTGCGAAGTCTGTCTTTTAATGCAGCTCCCGCATCAGAAATAGCCGGCATACCCGCTCTGAATCTGATTTTGTTAATCCATAAACGGGCTTCTGTTTCGTCGTTTGTTTCAATACAGGCTTCGGCATAACTCAATGCCATTTCAGTATAACGAATAAAGGGCCAAGGAATGACTTGAGCGCTGGATTGGTTATCAGCCAAAGAAGGGTTCGGATCAATGAATTTACGCGTATAATAGTGCGTTCTACTGCCGTTCCAGTTTTCAATAGCAGATTCTCTGGTATCTATACCGTTGATTTTTCCACCGGCTCCATCATCATAATACCCTGTTTGAATCTGATTAGCAGGATCTAATGCTACTACGTCAGATGGTCTTGGTTTCCAGTTAGAACCGTCATATAAAACAGTAGCATAAAAACGAGGGTCTCTATTCTCATAAGGCGCCGCTTTGTGCTCTGGTTTACTCCAATCGAATTTACTGCCATCCATCATTTCATAATCATCAACCAACTGCTGAATAGGGGTGTTACCCGCCCAGTTGTGGTAGCCATTCGGGCCATTATTGATACCATAGTGGATACCACCTAAAGGCCAGTTGTCTTCTTGTGTATAAAGAGCCGTGTGAGTGCGTTGGAAAATCAATTCACTTGCAGCGGCGGCATCACCTACTCCGCTTTGTCCACCCATTGCAATGGATACGTAATTATTTTTTCCGTCTTCTGCAGATGCCGGTGCACTCAAATCCAATTTATAGCCTTTTGTTGCATCTAAAACTGCTTTTGCTGCGGCTTTTGCTGCTTGCCATCTTGACGCTCTGTCGCCTGAAGTGTAAGCAATCAAATCCAATTTAGAATAACCACCTAAAATACTGGATTTGGCTTTAACCGTAGGCCCATCATGCAAATCGCTTGCAGCATAAAGAAGTACTCTTGCCTTAAGAGCCATAGCGCTTATTTTTGAAGCCCGACCTGCTACTGTTGATTTACCATCTAAAAGTTTAATGGCATTGTCAAGATCACTGACTATAAATTTAACACACTCGTCATAAGTATTCCGAGCGGCAGTATAATCTTCATTCAAACCATAAGGTTTGCTGATAAGCGGTACACCACCATAAAATCTCAATAATTGTTGATAATAATAAGCTCTTAGGAAATAGGCTTCGCCGATTAGTTTTTCCTTAAGTTTGGCATCCGCGAAGGTTGCTTTTGGCAAATTTTCAAGACCAACGTTGGCTTGTCTGATAGCCAAATACATATTTCCCCATTCGTAAGTGGCACTTTGCCATGCTACGTTTGCGGGGCTTTCAGACCCTTCGGTAAAAGTATTGATATTTCTGCCGGAGTGCGTGAACATCGCTTCGTCGGTATAACCGGCAAGGGCTTGTTCTTCAAAGCCGCCATATCCCAAAAAGGAATATACATTGAAGATAAAGGCTTCAGAAAGCGCCCCATCTGCCCAAGTCGCCGCGCTTGAGATTTTATCAAGCGGCTTGGTGTTTAGAGAATCTTTATCACACGATAAAATAAACACCATTGATAGCAACAACAGGCTTATTTTTAATTTAGAATTGTTCATTTCTTTTTATTTAATGATGTTAAACTTATAATAATATTAAACTTGTGAAGTATGTTATTAAAATAGTTTAGTTTTAATTTTTCAATTCAAGCATTCAGGATTAAAAAAAATGCTAAAATGCTAATATTAAGGGTAGCCTAATTTTTTTTTAATGAACTACGATATATTTTCACCTAAAGCTTCCACTATAATAAATATTTATGGAAAATGTTTAGAACATAAGGCTTAAACCCGTATTAAGAATTCTGGGTTGTGGATAATTAGTACCCGCACCATTATTCCCTTCTGGGTCATATACCTTTTGCTTGGTGAAAGTTAATAGATTCAATCCATTTACATAAAATCTAAGGCTTCCCAAATGTGCTTTAGCAACAAGAGCATCAGGCAATGTATAGCCTAACTCCAAGTTTTTCAGACGGATATAATCTTTACTAAACAAGAAGTAAGTATTATTTCCATAGTTACCACCGGTGAAATAAGTGTCACCTCTACTTGCTAAACGAGGGTGGTCGCTGCTTGGGTTATCAATTGACCATCTGTTATCATACGAGTATTTCAAGAAGTTTCCAATATCCCCAGATTCGGTTTGAATACGAAGAGCCGCACCCGTTGCACCTTGGAATAAGATATTTAAGTCAAATCCTTTGTAACGTAAATCCAAAGTAGCACCGAAGTTAAATGTAGGGACAGCGCTTTTAGTTAATCTTTCTCTATCATCACCGGTGATTTTACCATCGCCATTCAGGTCTTCAAATTTCATGTCACCTGGAATAAGCTTACCAGTAACAGCACTATAGTCAATTTTATTAGCGTCAATAGCTGCTAAATCTTTGAATACACCTGCCGATTTATACACTAAAAAAGAGCCAATTGGTTTACCTTCTTGCAACTGATAACTTGGAGCACCCGGTACTTCATCTAAGAATACAACTTTATTCTGAGCGTAACCACCATTAATGCCTGCTCTGAAATTAAGATCCTTCCCAGCTTTACCATTATAACCCAAGTTAAATTCAAAGCCTTTATTATCCACTTGACCTTCATTGACAGGAGGCAATAAAGAGTTGATACCTGAAGATGAAGGTGTTGAACCTGTTTTTTGAATTAAGATAGATGTTCTTTTATTATAGAAATACTCCAAAGTCAAATCGAACATATTATTCAAAAATGTACCATCAAATCCTATATTATAGTTGTTAGCTCTTTCCCAAGTAAAGTTAGGATTTGCCAATACTGTTTCCTGTAAAGTTGTCACAACTTTTCCATCAATAGGATATTGACCAAAACCATAAGTAGATAAATAGGCAAATTCTTGAAGTCTTCCATTGTAGAAAACTTGGTCATTACCCATTTGTCCGTAAGAAGCGCGGAGTTTCAAATTGTCAATACCGGGAACTTTGAAGAAATCTTCTTTAGAGATATTCCAGCCTGCCAACATACCCGGGAAGAAACCAAATCTACCGGCTTCAGGGAAAATGTACGAACCGTCATATCGACCGATAAATTCAAGAAGGTATTTTTCTTTGTAGTTGTATTGAGCACGACCATAGTAACCTAAACGAGGTCTGTTATAAGCACTACCATTAGTGCTTTGTTGTAATGAACCACCGGCGAACAATTGGTCAACTGCGGGAGAAATATAATTTCTTCTTGACGCAGAGAAAAATTCACCCGAGAAATTCTCCTTAGTTACACCGGCTAAGAAATTCAAACTGTGATCACCCACTGTTTTAGCGTAGCTTAATTGAGCCGACATATTGGTATTTAAAGCAGAGCCATAACCTTGAGACAATCTTGGGTCAGTAAAATTGGAACGAATGGCACCTTCCAATTTAGGCGTTACCCCATCTGATTCAAAAGTCTTTTTATCCCAATAGTAGAGCGACCACGGGGTTTGCCAAATCTTATTAGTGCTACTATTTTTATCAATTGAGCCTGATAATGTCAATGTCAAACCATCAATCCATGGATTCGTAATAACCACACCACCATTGGCTTGGGTATAATCGGTTGGATTATCTTGATAACCAGTAGCGTTAGTCGTGATAACATACGGATTTTGACCGTTTTCAATATCGGGACCAGGTTTGCCATTAGGCCATACTTCCGGTTCTGTAGGGCGTCCACGCATCAACATCCTGAAAATAGAACCTGCACTTTCAGTAGGGAATTTGCGTTGCTCACGGCGTACCATAATACCCAAATTGGCATTGATGTATTTATTAACTTTAGCATCTACATTCGTTCTAAAGTTGTACTGGTGGTAACTGGTTGCAGATTTTTTGTAATAAGCATCTTGATTGATATAGCCTAATGATGCCAAATACTTAATATTTTCGCTACCTCCTGACAATTGTAAATTTTGACGAGACTGAGGGGACCATGTCTTGAATGCATCGCCAAACCAGTCTGTATTTGGATATCGCCATGAATCAGAACCGTCAGCATATTTTTTCACGGCTTCCGGACTATAGTTAGCATTGAGCGTACTAACGCCCGCAGTAGGTGATTTATAAGTACCTGTTGACTGAATTGCTTGCC
The DNA here is from genome assembly GCA_031424115.1 of Saprospiraceae bacterium. GTDB lineage: Bacteria > Bacteroidota > Bacteroidia > Chitinophagales > Saprospiraceae > JAAFJT01. The sequence goes on from JANPGW010000083.1 coordinate 5,729, forward strand.
AAGCTGCTGACCATTCATTTGCAGGAATAGATTTATAAATCGGCAATTCGTTCATGATTTTAGCGTATTCAGGTGAACTCGCCATTTTAGGAATAGTGCCTGGTTGAGCCCAGCCTTGATTTAAATCATAAGTAACTGTCGGCTTGCCTGTTTTACCTCTCTTAGTAGTAATCAAAATCGCACCATTGGCGGCTCTCGCTCCGTAAATAGCGGCTGAAGCGTCCTTCAAAACTGAGATAGACTCAATGTCACGAGGGCTTAAACGACCTAAGCCACCGTCCCTATCAGGAATACCATCAATAACGATAAGCGGGCTGTTGTTACCAAGTGTGTTCGTTCCTCGAATTGAAATCGTAGCACCGTCATAACCCGGTTCACCACTTTGCTGAATCACCACCAAACCCGGTAAGCGACCGGCCAATGAATTTGAAATGTCCGTAGCGGGTGATTTGATAATCTTTTCACCTTGAAGTTGTGCTACAGCCCCAGTCACTGTTACTTTTTTCTGAGTGCCATAACCTACTACTACGACTTCGCCGAGGGACTTTGCATCCACTTCAAGGCTCAAATCAATCTTAGAACGACCGCCAACGGCTTCTTCTTTTGATAAATAGCCAATGAAACTAAAAACCAAAGTAGCATTTTTATCGGCTGCTACGGAGTAGGCTCCATCAACATCCGAAATACTACCTATTTGAGTTCCTTTGACCAATACACTGACTCCGACTAAGGGTTCTCCTTTTTCATCAGAAATTTTTCCGCTGACATTTTGTGCGACTAAGTTTGTCGAAATGGCAATGAAAAATACCATGAAAAAGAGGTTGATCCTTTTTTTTAGGTAATTACACCGAGTAGAAATATTCATAGTTTTAAATTATGAGTTGGTTAATAAAGAAAAGTTATACATTATACATCTTGTGGGTACTAAATAATTATTTTTCTGTAAAATATAATTTCATCAAATATAAAAATTCCGAATTTTATTATGATAAAACTATAATTCCACGAAAGATATAACGAATAATAGATTTAAAAAAATAATTTAAACATTTATTCAAATAGATAATTTTATTAAATAAGTCCTTTAAGTTAATGCAATCGTTTGCATAATACTTTTTAACCCTTTGCACTAATAGTTAAAACGTTTGCGCATTTTTTTTTAATTTCGCTTTTATTCAAAAAAATTTCAAAAAAATAATTTTTTACGCCAACAAAAACCGTATATTCAGTACTTGGATACTTTTCAAGAATAGATACCTGACTGCGGTAGGCAAGTCTGAGAGGAGTGCTAAATCTATATTTTGTCCTTTTTTTAACATTAGAACTATGGAAAAACATCAAACGACGATTAAGGAGATTGCTCAGGCATTGAATGTTTCCATTTCTACCGTTTCAAGAGCTTTGCAGGATGACCCCCGCATCGGCTTGCGCACGAAGCAACGGGTGACAGATTTAGCTAAATCATTGCATTATACGCCCAATCCGGCAGCGGTACTTTTGAGAAAGAAAAGAACTTCAACTATCGGTGTTGTTTTGCCATACCTAAAAGAAGAGTTTTTTTCAATGGCTATTACCGGCATTGAAGATGTCATTTCGGAGAAAGGGTATAATGTGTTCGTGAGCCAATCGCGGGATAGTTATGAAAGAGAATTAAAAGCCGTTAAATCCTTTATCAATAGTCGGGTAGATGGTGTTATCGTGTCATTGTCCGTAGAAACTGAGAATTATGACCACTTCAAAGAATTGGAAGAATTTGGCATTCCGGTGGTTTTTTTTGACCGAACACCCTCTAATTTTCCGGCTCATACTGTCAAATGCAATGTGTTAGAAGGTGCCTATAAAATTGTCAATTATTTAGTTGAAAGAGGTATTACTAAAATTGCCATCCTTAATGGTTCTCAAAATATGAGCGTGTGCCAAGAACGATACGACGGTTATGCTTCTGCTATTCAAAACAATGGCTTACATTTGAATCCTGATTACGTCAAATACACCAATCTCACCAAAGAAGAAGCTTACACCAAAACGCTGGAATTGTTGGCTTTAGACGATAAACCTCAAGCCATATTGACATTCAATGACTATGTGGCTCTCAACGCTATGCAGATTTGTAAACAAAGAGGCTTGACTCCCAATAAAGATATTTATTTTGTTAGTTTTGCGAATCTTCCTATTTGTTCCTACATGGAAAATCCGCCGATTGCCTCCGTTGAGCAATTTGCTTACACGATGGGAGAAACAGCCGCACAAATCCTTGTAGAAGCCATGAACTCCACGCAAAAAACACTTTCTTATATGGAGATAGTGCTCAGTACTGAAATTCATATTCATGATTAATCATATTTTACTGTTTCTGTAAACGCATATTGAAATGAAAAAAATAGTTCTGCTTTTGTTGATGTTTCTGTTAGTTAATCAGGTGGTTGAGGCGCAAGCACCGAAAATGAAAAAGATTTTTACCGGTAAAAATCTAAAAGGTTGGAAAGCACCCGAAAACAATATTTGGTGGACGGCGTCAAAAGGAATTCTCTACGTGAAAAGCTCCGCTGAAAAAAAAGGTTCCATTTTATGGACAGAAAAAAGTTATGATAATTTTATTTTCGAGACCGATTTTTTGATGGGGGAGGGGACGGTGGATTCCGGCATTTTTTTGCGTTCCGAAAATGACCAAGTTCAAATTGGTATTTCAGGCTCTTTGAAACGCGATATGACCGGCTCGCCTTACATCCCTAAATTGCGATACCCCGTGGAGGCAAAAGGCGTGAAAGAAATTTTGAAACTTAGAGATTGGAATACCATGAAGATTAAAATGGTCGGTAAAACTTACACGGTTTGGCTTAACGGTATTGAGGTAATGACTTATACGTCTGACGATATTCCGGCTTCGGGACCCATCGGAATTCAGTTGCATCCGGGCAATGAAATGTCTATCAGTTATAAAAATATGAAGTTGGGGAGGCTGTGATGCCCCCCCGAGGTTTCGGGGTACCCCCCCTCAGTATATGACACAATTAATGCTTCATCGCTGCTCCTTGATACAAGAGTGTTTTTTTGTTGTTGTCTAAGCTGTACATACCTTTCCATTGGGAGAGAACATAAGCATCGTTTTTCCAAGTGCCGGCATCCTCTTTACCTATTTTGTTTAAAAGAATGGATTTTTTTTCTGTCGGTAAAAACAGTTCTGCCTGAGCATCATCCGTATCGGATTTAAAGACGATAAAAGCAGACAAGCTTTTATCTAAATCAGCGGCTTTGGGGTCGAGACGAATGCCAGAATTAAAGATTTGAATACATTCATTTTTGACAACTGACCAAGAATAACCGGCTGAGCCTTTGCAGCCGTGTTCGTCCATATCGCCTCCTACCATGGGCGCATCGGGAATTTCAGTTTTAGGCGTTTGTTCCATATTGGATTTGGGTTTTTGCTCAGTGCATGCCGAAAGACACAGCATCAATGAAAATGAAAAAAGGACACCTTTAGTTGACATACATAGTATTTTTTTAAAAAATGAAAAAATCTTGGATGATAAATATTGTGTCGGGATATCAACGCAAATATAAAGAAACTTTGCACTCTTCAACTTTTGTTTTGGGGAACTTTTGAGATACGCAAAAACTAATAATTCGATTATCTTTGCTGAACATTAAAACATTTCGCTTTATCAATTTTAACAGTATAATATGTCTTCAAATACAGAATCTTGGGGTTCGCGATTGGGTTTAGTTTTAGCTATGGCTGGCAATGCCGTTGGTTTCGGCAATTTTCTTCGTTTCCCTGTTCAAGCCATTCAGAATGGTGGTGGTGCGTTTATAGTACCTTACATGGTTTGTTTTTTACTTTTAGGCATGCCTTTGTTATTCGTAGAATGGTCAATGGGACGTTTTGGGGGACAATATGGCGACCATTCCACGCCTTTTATTTTTGACAGAATGGGCAAACACGCTATTTGGAAATATATTGGGGTGTCAGGTATTTTCATTAATATCGGTGTTGCGGCGTATTATTGCTATCTTGAAAGTTGGACTTTGGGCTATTTGTGGTACTCCGTAACGGGGGCATTCTCAGGTCAATCGGCGGAAGGAGTCAATGCCATGTTTACGCACTATGTCGGTTTATCGGGCAGTATTCCATGGATTTGTTGGGTCCTTTGTCTTGCCATCAATACTTGGATTTTATCACGCGGCTTAGAAGGCGGTGTGGAAGTTGCCGCTAAAATCGGTATGCCTTTGTTGATTCTTTTCGGTATTTTTCTCGCCATCCGTGCTTTGACCATCACGGCGGGTTCTGATGGTGCTATCAATGATGGGTTGATGGGTGCCAATTTTCTTTGGAAACCTGATTTCTCCACCATATGGACAGCCAAAGTTTGGTTGGCCGCCGCAGGGCAAATATTTTTCACGCTTTCGGTCGGGTGGGGGATGATTCATGCTTATGCGGCATATATTAAACCCAATGACGATGTTGTTCTCAATTCCCTTTCTGCGGGTTGGACAAATGAGTTTGTAGAAGTCGTTTTGGGCGCCAGTATAGTCATCCCGATTTCAGTCGGTTATTTGGGCATTGAACGGGTGATTGAACTGACACAAAGTGGCGGTTTGGGATTGGGTTTCCGCACCATGCCGTTTCTTTTTCAACAATGGGGACCCATTTTGGCGATGTTAGCAGGCATAGCGTGGTTTGGCTTGCTGTTTTTTGCGGGCATCACGTCGTCTTTGGCGATGGGCACACCGTGGATGGGCTTTATGCGTGACGAATTCAATTGGTCGCGCAACCAAACAGCTTTGTCTTTTGCAGGTATTATTTTTTTGCTTGGTTTACCGACAGTGATTTTTTACAACGAAGGCGTTTTTGATGAATTCGATTATTGGGTGGGCACGGTTGGTTTGGTCTTGGCGGGTTTGTTGGAAATTATTCTATTTTCGTGGATTTTTGGTATTGAAAAAGGTTGGAAAGAAATCAACAGAGGTGCTGATATTAAATTGCCGATTTTCTTTAAGTATGTGTTAAAATATGTAACGCCTATCATTATCATTTTTGTATTTATAGGCAGTTTGCCCGATATTTATGACAATTTGGTGCATAAAAAGCTATACGCCAAAATTGCCGCCGCCACAAATCCTGCCGATATATCAAATTTACAAACCCAAATGACTTACCTCAATTGGTCAAGGTTATTGCTATTAAGCGTTTTCTTAGGCATCTGTTATTTGGTATTTTTGGCGAGTAGAAAAAGAATGCAACGAAGCACTCAATGATAATATTTGAACAGGTTTGATTAATTAAAAAATTCAAAATATATGGAGACTTCAGCTTTGGTTATGATGATATTATCAAAAGGGATTATTGCAGGTTTTACTTTCTATTTTTTTGGAAAAATGTTGTCAATGCCCATAAAAAAAATAGAACAAGAGGAAGAACACAACTACCCGCGTGGTGGATGAATTTGTGGGTTTATGAAACACCCTTGCGAGAGTTCAAAAACCTTCGCAAGGGTGTTACATAACATCAGAATGGATAATTGAGGTTATGTTAAACTAATATGCCTCACCAAACTCCGCTTAGCTATCGGCAAAGTCGTTTCCTCCAATGGAAAATCGGATTTTACCTCTATGGCGTACACTGCCGGCGTGGGCACATTTTTTCTGTTTTTAAGAAGCGTAATTTTGATATTTTCAAAAGTATTCACAAAATTCCGTTCCCATTCATCCACGTATTGCGCTTTTAAAGCCCGGTATTTATCGTTTTGTTTTTCAAAAAAACTGAGGTAATAGTAGTACACTCTCGTAAAGCGATAACCTTCCTGACACAAAAAAAAGTACCCCTCAGTATTTTCCAAAGGTTGAATTCCGATGGGATAAATGGAGAGCTTATCTTCTACGTTGCTGTAAATTTCCGTTCCAATATCAATGGTATTTTTAATTTTTGGTACGGCGTAGCGCGCGATGGCTTCCAATTCCTGCATAAGGTCGCTGTCCGCAATCAACTCTTCGTAGAGCATTTCCAATTTTTGAATCTGAACGCCTGTCAATCGCCGGGGAAATTGCTGTTGTAAAAAACGTTTATTCTCTTTAAACGCCACGATATTATTAAAGTGAAAAATAATATCGGATAAGTGTGGATACAATTTGCTTTCGTTAAAATAAGCATTGATGCGTTGTAAATAAGCCAAAAGGGTATATTTTTTGGATTCAAAATCAATATTCCCTTCTACAAACCAAGTTTCTGATAAAGTCATCATACGTGTGTCTCCTTATTTTTATAGTGTTAAAATCAAATACCCATAAAGCTAATAAAATCGCTTCTTATTTCAGAGTTTAAGTTACTGAAATATCCACCGCCTGTCAATAAAAAAACGTTTTTTTGCATAAAATAGTGACTTTTCAAGTTTGAAATTTAAAAATTTTTGAAGTTTTGACATTTAAACAATATATTTGTATTTAATATTGATATATTTGTTAATGTCTAAAACATTAAGCTTATGAATACACACTTAATCTACCCCAAAATAGTATTCTTTTTTACGCTCTTCATTACTTCTCAACTCTCCGCCCAAACCACAACGCCCTGTACTAAATATGAGGTTATCAGCACCAACAACAATTGTGGTTGCGCTGAATATTTATTCCGCCCTTACGGCTTATTCATGGAAGCCAATAACCCTTGTGGATTGGAATATTTCAAACCGGATACTGTCGTTTTTGAAATTAGAAATGACAGTACGGCCGCCATACGGGGCGTTTTCAGAACGTTCGAAGATTGGCGACCGATAAGGGTCGATATTACCTTAGCTAAAGTAGCAACCGGCGCGCCACGACTTGATTTATGCCTTATAAACAGTCCTGCGACGGTAGCAAACCAATGGCGATACTTCGGAGAAATGTCGGGAACGATTCAAGTTGACGGTGCTGCCCCACTCAATGTCAGTAGTAGAGATGGCAATTTTCAAATGGGCGTGGGTGCTAATGCACAAAACACCGATATGTTAGGCGGTAGTGGTTTTTTCACTTTATCCAATGGGAAAAGGGGCGGTTTTGGTTTTAACTTAATTAACCCCACTGCCGGTTCTTGTATTCTATCAAATCCTTGCGCCGCCGATGCTACGCCCCCTGCTTTCAGCAATTGTCCAACGAATATCAATTTGACAGCTTCAGGTACGACCGCCATCGCCAATTGGACTGCACCAACCGCGACGGACAATTGTGGCACCCCTTCAGTATCAAGCAATTTTTCGTTAGGCTTAGCTTTTCCAATAGGCACAACAACCGTGGTTTATACTGCTAAAGATGCTAAAAACAATACGGCAGAATGTCGCTTCAATGTGGTAGTCTCACTTTTAGACCCTTGCGCAACCGATGCTACGCCGCCGGTTTTCAGCAATTGTCCAACGAATATCAATTTGACAACTTCAGGTACGACCGCCATCGCCAATTGGACTGCACCGACTGTTACTGACAATTGTGGCACCCCCTCAGTATCAAGCAATTTTTCGTCAGGCGTAGCTTTTCCGATAGGCATTACAACAGTGGTTTATACGGCTAAAGACGCTAAAAATAATGTGTCAGAATGTCGTTTCAATATAACGGTAACGAAGCACAATGCCACGGCAGGAACTTGCACCAATTATATGGTGGGCAATACGAATAATATTTGTGGTTGCCCGACGACCCAATGGGTACCATATAGTTTATTCATTGAGCGTGCCGGTGGTTGTGGTGACTATTATGTAGCAGATAGTGTGACTTTTCAGATAAACGCCGATAGTTCTGCCCGTCTGAGGGGTATATTTCGTACATCTGCATGGCGACCGGTTTTGTTGGATGTACAATGGTCAAAAACAACTCAAAAATCACCCCGTTTTTCTGCTTGTGCCAATGATACGATGGCCTCTCAAGATTGGCGTTTTTTCGGAACGGCTCAAGGCAATATTCAATTCGATGACAAACACTCTTTGAATGTTAGCAACCAAGGCTTGCTACAAGTCGGGACAGGTGCCAATGAACAAAACCGTGATTTATTTGGCGCCGGTGGCACTATCATTTTGAGCGATGGGCGCGTTGTAAAAATCAATGTTGTTTTAAAAAATCCGCTATCCGAAACGTGTCCGGCTGCTTGTGTGAATGATGCCGTTGCTCCTCGTATTGTGAAGTGTCCTGAGAATATGACACAATTGACGGTTCAAACGCCGGTTGCCATTACTTGGGCAGCGCCATCGGTGCGTGACGATTGTTCTTCACCAACCCTTTCAAGTACTCATTCGTCCGGTTCATTATTTCCGGCCGGTGAGACAACGGTTGTTTATACGGCGCGTGATGTGAGTGGTAATGAAAGTCAATGCTCTTTCAAGATTAATATCAAACAAGTAGCAGCGGGTAATTTATGCACAAGTTTTGACGTGGAGAATACCAACGATGCTTGCGGTTGTGCTGCTTCGCAATGGAAGCCCTATGCTTTGCGCATCGGGGCGAATAATTGTGGTGATTATTACAAAGCAGATAGTGTGGTTTTCCTGATTAATGGCGATAGCTCGGCAAGGTTGCAAGGCAGATTCCGAAGCGATACGTGGCAACCAATCATTGTAGATGTTCGTTTTGAAAAAACCGCGAGCCGCACTGCCCGCTTTGAATTATGCCAAACCGATAATCCTTTGGCGGCACAATGGCGGTATTTTGGCAATATGTCGGGAAGTATTAAAGTGGGAGATGCCGCACCAATGGCCGTTCAGACCAGTAGCCTTCTCCAAATCGGGGAAGGAGCCAATGGACAAAACCCTACTTTAATGGGCGGCAGTGTTAACTTTTCATTGCCCACCGGTATATCAGCAAGTTTTAATTTAGTGCTGGTAAATCAACAACAATTCGCGTGCTCAGAAGATTCCTGCGCTTTTGATATCGTACTGCCCACTATTACCCAATGCCCCAAAGACACCACTATCATAACTTCACAAACGTCGGCGGTGGCTCGTTGGATTGCACCGACGGCAAGCGATAATTGTACTGCAAACCCCATTCTTTCAAGCAATTTTACCTCCGGTCAAAATTTCACTTCGGGTTCAACGGTGGTTATTTATACGGCTCGTGATGCAGCGGGAAACAGCAGCCAATGTCGTTTCACAATCACCGTGGTTCAAAACCTTTGTTTAGTGGATACCGTTGCACCTGTATTGCACAATTGTCCGGTTAACCGCATTGTCACAACAACGGTCAATTCAACGCCTGTAATTTGGACTTCACCTACCGCTACTGACAATTGTACCTCCCCCTCAATATCGAGCAATTTTCCTTCGGGTTCTTTTTTCTCTGTCGGTAGTACAACTATTATCATTACAGCCCGCGATTCTTCAGGCAATATCAGCCGCTGCCAATTTGTTATCACCGTTGAAAAAACAACCAGCGTTGAAGACCTGAATGCACCATTTACAGGAATGAAAATAGCCCCAAATCCGGCTATTGATCAAATTAATCTGCAACTGAATAGCCGCATAGCAGACGAAACGCGCCTTGAAGTGAGTAACGCCCTCGGTCAAACCGTGTTGCAACAAAAAGTGAGTATGCGCATAGGTGAAAATATTTTGCCGATTGATATCTCCTCTTTATCAAAAGGTGTTTATTATTTAATTATTCGCAACGCGCAAGGTGCTATACCCAAGCCTATTCGTTTTATGAAAATATAACTTGGCAGGCAAGTAAATATTTCTATCTTTATCACTATGACAGAGTCATTCCGAATTTTTTCAAAATATATCGGATCACATCTATCATCTTGAAACCCCTGATTTTTAATCAGGGGCTAAAATTAGGCACGTACAACATCCATCTTCTATTCAAAACTTCACATAAAGACACTGTCTGATGGGATGTTTTGAATAGATGATAGATGTGATTTCAACACTTCTTTTACCTCTTCGTTAAAACGAGGGGTTTCAAGATGATAGATGTGATTTCGGTTGAAAATTCGGGGTGATTCGTGCTGTAGTGATAACCCATTCATTTACTCAATACTGTCATCATGAAAATAATTTGCCCAACCGTTGTTTTTATTTGTTTTGTCCAAATTGCTACCGCAAACTCTTTCATTCCAACAAGGACAATCGATACCCTACCCTACTACGAAATTCCCAATTTTCCGGAAAAATACTCGCCTGAAAATGTTGTCGCGCGCATGATTGATGGTATAGGATTTCGTTTCTATTGGGCTACTGAGGGGTTGCGCTCAGAAGACTTAGCCTTCAAACCAAGCAACGAAGCAAGAACATCCGAAGAAACGATTGACCATATTTTGGGTTTATCCGCTATTATCATCAACTCAGTACGCAATGTGGTGAACCAACGCTCCGGTGAAGAAACATCACCTTTGACTTTTGAGATAAAAAGACAAAAAACACTCGAAAATCTGAAAGCCGCGAGTGATATTCTGAAAAGCGGGCAATTGAAACTCGAAGACATTAAAATGGTCTTTAAAAATGGAGATAAAACAACCGAATACCCTTTTTGGAACGAAATCAACGGACCCATCAGCGATGCTCTTTGGCACGTCGGGCAAGTCGTCTCTTTTCGTCGGTCTTCAGGTAATGCGTTTAATTCCAAAGTCAGTGTATTGTCCGGAAAAGTGAGAAAATAAGTTGATGACTTAGCAAAAAGTTTATGGACTACAACGCATCCATTTTTTTTTATCTTTGGCTGAGTATATTGGTCACTTTATCATCTTTTCAATCATGACAGAACAAAACGATACCTCCTTTTACGGACACCCGCGGGGCTTGGCAACTTTATTTTTCACAGAAATGTGGGAACGCTTTTCCTTTTATGGGATGCGCGCCCTCCTTATTTTATTCATGACCGCCAAAGTAGATGAAGGTGGTTTGGGTTTCGATGTCCGTTTAGCGGGCGTCGTGTATGGTATTTATACCGCTTTAGTATATATGACCAACCTCCCCGGTGGCTGGATAGCCGACCGTTTTATCGGTCCTCGGAAAGCGGTTTTTTGGGGTGGTGTTATTATCATGTTGGGTCATATCTCATTGATCTTCAATGGTTTATTTTTCTTTTATTTGGGCTTACTACTGGTCATTATCGGCACCGGATTGTTAAAACCCAATGTCAGCACGATGGTCGGCGACTTATACATCAAAGGCGATTTACGAAGGGACGGCGGATTTTCCATTTTTTATATGGGCATCAACATTGGGGCATTTATTGCGCCCTTGATATGTGGCTATTTGGGTCAACAAGTCAATTGGCATTTTGGCTTTGGGGCAGCGGCAGTCGGGATGTTTTTCGGCTTGATACAATATAAAATGAGTGAAAAATACTTAGGTGATGTGGGTTTACCTTCCAACAATGCGCTCAATCCGGCGAAGTTAGCCAACGCCAAACAACAACTTGTAAAAGGCGGGTTAATATTTGCGGGTTTGATTGGTCTTTTAGGGGCATTGGTTTACACAGGGGTTTTATCCGTCAATGCCAACAGTTTGAGCATTCTTTTCGGCTGTATTTACGTTGTCTTAGTTTTTGGTTATTTTGGTTCATTGTTGATGCAAAAAGACTGGAACAAAGAAGAAAAAGGGCGCATTGTGGTTATCATCGTTCTATTTATCGCCGCTGCGCTTTTTTGGGCAAGTTACGAGCAAGTGGGTTCTACACTCAATCTTTTTGCTAAAAAGTTCTCCCGCAATAGCCTATTCGGCATCGAATTTCCGTCCTCTTGGTGGCAATCTGTTCATGCCATGTTAATCATCATTTTTGCTCCCGTTTTTGCGTGGATATGGATAACTTTAGCGAAGCGCAACCAAGAACCTTCTATTCCTCTTAAATTCTCGTGGGGTTTGATGTTGGCAGGATTGAGTTTTTTACTCTTAGTGCCGGCCGCCCTGTTTCTACAAAGCAACGAAGGCGCGCAGGTGGGCCTTCAATGGCTTTTCAGCGTTTTTTTCTTGCAAACAATGGGCGAATTATGCCTCAGTCCAGTGGGGTTGAGTTCTATGACTAAATTAGCCCCGCCACGTATCGTCGGGCAGATGATGGGAGTTTGGTTTTTAGCGGCGTCGGTAGGCAACTTTTTAAGCGGGCAAGTGAGCAGTTATTTTGAAACTTTCCCTTTGTATAAAATATTTTTCACCGTTTTTGCCTTCGCTGCATCCGTAGGTCTTTTATTGTTCTTTCTAAGGGGGAAAATGGTGCGTTTGATAGGCAATGCTGATTAATGAAGTTGCTTCATGGGATAGTGATAGTACTGCAAAAAAATGCCGTTGTCCTATCCCATAAAGCTTCTTCAATTGTTTGTTATTTTCTCAATCGCTGACGCACCTCCATACAAGCCCGTGCGTTGTGATAAGGACATTTCCAAAAACCCACTTTATCCTCCGTGCGCATCAATTCTCCTCCCTCAGTATATCCCCAAAACCATTCGCCATTTTCATGGTCGATGAAATGTTTTTTAATGAAATCCCAGCAAATCAAAGATTTTTCTAAAAAATGTGCTTCTTTTGAAATCTCATAAGCATTTAAAAAACCTACCATTGCCTCAGCTTGTACCCACCAATGCCGTTCTTTTCGATGGGCTTCGTAATCAAGCCCCCCCTCAGTATCCAAGCCTTTGGAGACGGCATGTGCTATTTCAACAGCTATTTTACGGGCTTCTTCTACTCGATAATTTACCACTTCGGCTGCTTCCAAAACGAGCCAAGCAGCTTCAATATCATGTCCGAGGATATCCACGTAATCGTGCCCTGGATAAAAATCCAAATAATGCTCTTTTGATTTAAAATTATCGGGCGAATAGGCATAGATGAAATTATCAACCCCGCGAGCCCGCAGCCTATCCACAGTCATCCGCCAAAGAGCTTTGTATTCATCCGCCGTACAATTGCCATCGCCCCACCAAAACCATTTACCCGTGTGTTCGTGAAAGGGTCTGAAAATGATGGGAATTTTTTTACCCCACATACCTGATTTCAAAGACAGCGCAAAATTGGCAACCTTATCCACCCACGTTATAAATTTTTCATGCTCTTTACCACCCTTTAAAATATGCTTTACCGCCGATGTTGGTCCCAAGCGGAGCCACCCGAAACAGGATTATTTAAATGCCAACTTAGGGTACTAATCGCCCCCATTTTGTAAGCCTTTTTGATATATTCCCGCAAGTCCGTGAATAAAATACCGTCTAATTCTCTCGTCGAATCCACTTCAATATGCCCCAAATCCCATCCAAATACTGAGGGGTATTCGCCAAGTGTGCTGTGTACATCGGATTTACCTTTAATATTTCTCCAACCCACCCCATATGCCAAATCATCTTGATGACCGAACATCACTGAACTGTCATGTGCCATTTTTTGCATATTTTTGTAAAGGCGTTGCGTGCGCTTGGTGGCATTTTTATCCACCAGCGTTTGAGAAAAAACCCAAGCGGGCAGAAACAAAAGAATATAAATAATAGGCACTTTCTTGTTAACCATAATAGAGCAATACTTTTTTAATAAGTACATCACAAAAGTCACCAAATATTAAAAAGAGAGTGATTGACGAAATTTGCATTCATAGGGGGTATTTGTAACTTTGCGTCATTTTATTTTAAATAAAAGTGTTCATCGAAATTTAAGTAGTTATTCATAAATAAACGCTGCTAAAAGAAAAGAAAAGTTAGCTTTGTAAAATGAAACCATATCGCTACATAAATTTAACTGAATCTGAAGCATTAGCAATCCTTAACGGTATGAAAAATGGTGCAACCCATCATTTTCGAGAATGTTGTCGGGCACTATCGCTTAGTAATAAGGGACAAAAAGTACCCCAAATTGCGTTTTTACTTGAAAAACGGTGCGAAACGATACGACGATGGTTCGATAATTGGGAATCGCAAGGACTTGCTGGTTTACACATTCAACCTGGTCGTGGCTTAAAACCCACATTAAATATTAAAGATGAAGATTTAAAAGCGGCAGTTAAAAAAAAGTAAAAGAACAACCACTAAAACTTTTGAGTATTTTAGAAGGCATTAGCACTTACGTCGGTCAAAAAGTAAGTAAGCCTATCCTTATAAAATTTCTAAAAAAATTAGGTTATAGTTATCGGCGCATTCGTAAAAGGCTCAAAAAATCACCTGATGAGGCAGAATATAATCGTAAATTAGATGAAATAACTGAGCTAATTCGTTTAGAAAAAAGCAAGTTTCTAACTATCTACTATGCCGATGAAAGCGGCTTTAATGAAACACCAAGTGTACCATATGGCTGGCAACATAAAGACGAACCACTCTCAAGTCCATCTCAACGAGGACAACGTTGGAATGTATTCGGTATTATGAGTAGTGATAATCAACTATTTGCACACAAAACTAAGGGCAGTATCAAATCAGATTTTGTTATTAATTGTATTGACGCTTTTGCCAATAGCTTACAACGGGCACCTCGATCTGTTATTAAAATTGATAATGCGACTATTCATCATTCCCAAGAATTCAAAGCTAGAATACCTCACTGGGCAGAATTAGGCGTAGAAATTTTTTATTTGCCTACTTACAGCCCTCATTTAAACAGAATTGCCCCGAGTACTCGGGGTATGGCGAAAATGTAAATACGAATGGTTACTACCTCAAGACTATCAATCTTGGAAACATCTGACCTCTAAACTAGATCATATTTTAGATAACTTTGGTACAGACTATAAAATTAATTTTAAAGCGTTTTAGCAGCGTTTATTTCATTATTACTACTTAAAATCAAGATATTCAACTTTATCTTTGCTGAGAAAAATATTAAAACTTGTATGCGGAGTAGATCTACAGGCTACAGCTAAGTAACATTGTGTACCTGAAGGCAATGGAGGAGGGTTTGGAAATGCACATGGCGTGGACAAATTTGATGTCTGTCTTACGAACATTTTTAGTATATGTAAACCAGGCTGTAATTTGTTAGGAAGTTTTTGTTGAATAATTTCGACATTGCCTCCAGTCGCAACATATCCTGTCCCAGTATGTGCCGGTATTATAGAGAAATTGCCATCTAAAATTCTAAAAAAAGGTTCAGTTGATTTGAACCAGTCTGGTGAAGACCCGCCCGGGTCTCCACAAGGAGCAGTACCTGTTGTTAATGAAACCCAATTATTACATTCAAATAACTGCCCTGCTGAGTTTGGTTTTGAACTTGAACTTGATTCAAAACTACTATTTGAAATTAAGTTTTGAGCATAAGAACAATG
>JANPGW010000084.1:0-8162 GCA_031424115.1 Saprospiraceae bacterium
ATCCAGTAAATTGGGTACAACTACAATGCGCGTCAGCATGAAAAAGGGCGCGTACGCAACCGCTTGTGAAGCCTTTTCGGCAGGAGAGGTCGAAGATTATACGGTTATTATTAATTCAAATGGCGTTGTTAATCCTTGTACGACCGACACTATTCCGCCCGAATTCACAAATTGTCCACAAAATATCATTTTATCAACCACTGATTCAACAGCAATCGCCACTTGGGTCATTCCGAGCATTAGTGATAATTGCAGTCCTGCTACCTATTTTGAGACCCCAGGTGTGATTTTCAGTAATTATCAACCCGGCACTGCTTTTCCTATTGGTGCGACAAAAGTGACTTACGCTACAACAGATGCCAAAGACAATAAAGCCAATTGTAATTTCATTGTAACGGTAGAAAGAAAAGTAATTGATAATTCCTGTAAAAAATATACTGTCCAAAATACCAATGATATCTGTGGGCAAACTTGGAAGCCTTTTGGTATGACGCTAAAACTGAATAATCAAAATCAATACTATCACTCAGACCAATTGATTTTTGAAAATTCCGGCACTACCGCTATACTGAGGGGTATCTTTCGAAGTCCTCAATGGCTCCCGGTTCAAGTCAACATCACTCTTTCTGGCGGCACAACCACTGCACCGGCGGGCAGCCCTCGCCGTACCAATTGTTCCGGCACCGGAAGCAACTATAAGTATTTTACAAATATATCCGGAACGGTCGTCATTAATGGTAAAAATTTGACAATTTCGAGCAAAGGCAGTGCCTTTCAGGTGGGAACGGGCGCGAATCTCCAAAATCTAACGGATTTAGGGGCTTCCGGGCAGTTCATGTTGAGTGATAGCACTTTAGGTGAATTCGGTTTTAAATTGACGAATGAAGCACCCTGCAACAGCGTTGAACCCCTCATTTTAAACCATAAACCAATTTTTGAACTGGAAGCACGCAATGAAATGGATAAAGCGTATTTGGTCTGGGTGAATAATACCGGTTTTAAAAATGACTATTTCGAAGTTCAAAAATCGGATGAAAATGGTATTTTCAAAACATTAGATATTGTCAATGAACATCATTTTGATACGCAAGTGCATACATATCAGTTTACTGATAAGCAGATGGGAGATGTCGAAAATATGTACCGCATTAAAGCAGTTGAAAAATCAGGTGACATTACATATTCTGATGTTAAAATCCTAAAATATCAGCATTTTACTGACGCCACGGTGTTCCCAAATCCTGCCGCCGATAAAATTTATATTTCATTAAAAAGATACGAAAATAGGCATATTAAAATATTGATTTACAATCAATTAGGTATAACAGTCAAACAGTTTGATTACGCTCAAACAAGTGATTTACCCATCGAGATGAGTGTTGAAGATTTGCAAAAAGGGATCTATTTTGTGCGCATCACAGCCATAGGTAAAAAGGATATTGTGCAAAAAATATTTATTTCTGAATAGGTATTGACGTAATAACTGAGCCTTGTGTGCATTATGTACGCAAGGCTTTTGTATTTTTGCCTAAAATAACGGAATGATAAAACGACTTGTCAAACTTACTTTTCAGGTAGATAAAATCGAAGATTTTAAAGACATATTTGAAGCCTCTAAGAATCAAATTAAGGCGATGGAAGGCTGTGAGCATGTGGAAGTTTTGCAAGACATCGCTCAACCGCACGTGTTTTTTACGCTGAGTATTTGGGATACTGAGGGGTCGCTTAATAAGTACCGCGACTCGGAATTATTCAGAACCACTTGGGCAAAAACAAAAATTCTTTTTTCAGATAAACCTATGGCTTGGTCAACGGAAATTTTATCGCAAGCTGAATGATATATTATCGTGTCACCGCTCCAAGCGGTGGCACGGATTGAAGCGTTAAAAATATCCGTGCCACCGCTTGGAGCAGTGACACGGCAATACACATGAATTATGCAAATATTACAACTCGCTGATTATTCTATTTACGTAGGCGATTTTTGGGCGTCTTTTCAGGCTTTTTTGAACGACAGAAAATATGCTAAGATCCTCGTGTTGGTGGATAGCAATACTGAGGGGGCCTGCTTTGAAAAATTCAGAGAACAATTCCCTTCTGATATTTATAAAATTGCCGTTCCGGCTGGCGAAGCACATAAAAATATTGACACGTGCCAAGATATTTGGCGTAAAATGTTTGAAGCGGGTGCTGGTCGCAATGCCCTTCTAATCGTTTTGGGTGGTGGCGTGATGGGCGATATGGGTGGCTTTTGTGCTTCAACCTTCAAGCGGGGTTTTGATTTCATTCAAATGCCTACTACTCTATTGTCGCAAGTAGATTCATCTATTGGCGGCAAATTGGGCATCGATTTTTTCAATGTCAAAAATTCGATTGGGGTTTTCAACAATCCCAAAGCAGTCTTTATCTCTCCTGAATTTTTTGAAACTTTACCCGCGCGCGAAATATTGAGCGGCTTCGGAGAAATCATCAAACACTCGCTCATTGCCAACGTGGGGCAATGGCATAAAATATTGGCTATCAAGGATTTATCACAAGTAGATTGGACAGAGTATCTCGTTCCTTCTCTCAAAATAAAGCAGCGCATTGTAGAAATTGACCCGTTTGAAAAAGGCATTCGCAAAGCTTTGAACTTTGGTCATACCATCGGTCATGCCATAGAAAGTGCTGCTTTGAAGACTGCCAATCCTTTAACACACGGCGAAGCTATTGCTATTGGTATGATTTGCGAAGCATTTTTAAGCCTTATACTGAGGGGTATGCCCCCATCTGATTTACAAGCAATTTCAAGTTTTATAGTGAAACATTACGGCAAATATAGTATCGAGCAATTCGACGCCGATTACCTTGTTTCGCTGATGAAACAGGATAAAAAGAACGAGCGCGATGAGATTAATTTCAGCTTATTGAGGCAAGCGGGCGAGGTCGAAGTCAATTGTACAGCTACCCCTGAGTACATAAAGGAGAGTTTGAAATATTATAGTCAATTGTAATCAATCCCTTTTTTTTTATCCCTATAATACAAAATGAAAGATAAAACCAAACATATTCCAAAAATAAAAACCGTCAGTGCAATCGTCAATATACTGGGATTGTGAACATAAAAATGTGTGACATCGTTCAGTTTGTAATACACTTTTAAGCCTGATCTGGTGCGCAACACAATCGGAGAAGATTTGAAAGTTCCGTCAATTGCCTGTCCATCAAGGGTATTGTAGCGAATCAAAAAAGTGGCACTTCCGCCACTGAACTTACCACTATCCATTTTCTGCACACCAATAATATCGCCTTTGGTTTCTTGATAACCCAACCACTTCGGTGGTATCAAAATATCAATCAACATAAACAAGCCGATGGATAAAGTCACGACTCCAAGCCAAAAGAGACCCTTCTCATTAGCTTTTAATGCCTGATAAAATTCAAGAAAAAGTTGTTTCATTATTTGTGTTATCTAACAGCAAACTTCATTTTATAATCTGCATTCACTTTTCCACGACGGATATTTTCCAATTTATTGCGAATAAGCGTGCGTTTGACCGGTGATAACCTATCGGTGAAAAGAACACCGTCAATATGATCGTATTCGTGCTGAATCACGCGGGCATTAATACCATCAAATTCTTCGACGTGTTCCACAAAATATTCATCCAAATAACGGATTTTCAAAAGCGGTTGGCGCATCACTTCGCCTCTGATGTTAGGTATGCTGAGGCAGCCTTCTTCATAACTCCATTTTTCACCAACTTCATCAATTTTATGGGCATTGATGAACACTTTTTTGAAACCGACATGATCCGGATTTTCCTCTTTTTCAATCTGTTCAGTATCTATGACAAACAATCGAATACTTAATCCAATTTGTGGTGCTGCAATACCCACACCGTGGGCATCGTACATGGTATCCCACATATTGCTAATCAGATCCGCCAAATTCGGATAATCAGGTGCAATATCTTCAGCTACTTTTTTAAGAACGGGTTGTCCGTAAGCGAATATCGGTAAAATCATTTAAAATGATGATGAATGATGAATGATAAAATGATGAATCAGTATTGTTGCCATTTGCCAGTGGCTTTCATCCACTCTTCAATGATGATGGAAGCACTGATTTTGTCAACGAGAGATTTGTCACGGCGTTTCATTTTTTTGATACCGCTGTTTATAATCACTCTTTGCGCGTCGCGTGATGTATAACGCTCATCCTGCATTTGAACAGGAATATTCGGAAAAAGTTGATTCAATTTTTTAACAAAATTGCGGATTTGGGGCATAATGTCTGCGTCCGTATCATCTAACTTTTTGGGTTCTCCGACAATAATGCACTCAACTTCTTCGGTGAAAAAATAATTTGTCAAAAATTCATAAATTTTAGACGTCGGTACTGTTTCCAAAGGGCTTGCAATAATTTGCAAAGGGTCGGTTGTTGCCACACCCACCCGTTTTGTCCCGTAATCTATACCTATAATTCTTGCCATATTGGGTGCAAAGGTATTTAAAAATTTAAGCATTATTTAACGAAGTGGATATAAAACATCCTTTAAAAAAAACGTTATTCACTCTGAAATCGTTTTGTGTTTTACCTTTGCGATAATATTTTGAGAAAACTACACCCCCTCTCCGAAAGTACTTATTGCCGTAGAATCCTCATTTTTTCAATTTATAAATCATACAATTTTGATAATCAATTTTTTACACATAAAAATATTAACAACATGAAAAAAGAACTGGGTCTATTACTATTTTTATTTTTGAGTGCCGCTACTGTAAGCCATGCGCAATTTGATAAATTGAAAGAAAAGGCAAAAAGCGTTTTATCCGGCGGTTCCGGTCTTTCTAACGATGAGATTGGCAATGGTTTGAAAGAAGCCCTCCAAATCGGTATCAGCAAAGGGGCTGACGCATTGTCGCAAAAAGGTGGGTATCTGAATTCTGCCTATAAAATTTTGCTGCCGCCGGAAGCGCAAAAAATTTCGAATAAACTCAAAATAGTCCCGGGTTTTAGCAATTTTGAAGAAAAGGCAGTTGAAAAAATCAATGCCGCCGCTGAAGATGCCGCTGTCAAAGCCAAGCCTATTTTTATGAATGCTATTAAGCAAATGACTTTGAAAGATGCTATGAATATCTTGATGGGTGAAAAAAATGCGGCCACCGAATATTTGAAAAAGACAACTTTCCAGCAATTGTATGATGAATTCAACCCCATCATCGTCACATCACTCGATAAATTTGAAGCCCGTAAATATTGGACGGATGGCACTACTGCGTATAACAAAATCCCGTTGGTTCAAAAAGCAAACCCTAATCTCGACGATTATGTAACCACCCAAGCCCTCAACGGCTTATTTTCAATGGTCGCTGAAAAGGAATTGGCTATCCGTAAAAATCCGGCCGAACGGGTGAGCGATTTGTTGAAAAAGGTATTTGCGAAGCAGGATGTGAAGTGAAAAGTGAAAAGTGAAAAGTGAAAAGTGGAACCTATAAGATGTTGGCATCTTATAGGTTTATTTTTTGAATAAGGTTAGATTTGTAACTTTATAAATTTCAAATCATCTTTAGCCTTGAAAATGAAAAAGGAATACAATATAACTTTTAAAAATAAGAAATGTATTGTCTGTATCATTTTTACCATTCATTCAAATTTTCATTCATTTTTTCCACAGAAAATATTAACTTTGCGGGCTTTTTAGCGTTGTTAATCTGTTCAAAATATATTAAATTGCATATTTTAGTGAAAAGCGGTTTTAAAACTTCGATTCACTTAGATTTGACCTTGGTTTTATGAAAAAAATATCTTTAGATATAGTGGGCTTGCAGCCCAGCATGACGCAAACGCACAATTACGCGGTTGTGTTGGGAGAACGTACCGGCAATCGTCGTTTGCCCATCATCATTGGGGCATTTGAGGCTCAAGCCATAGCCGTGGCAGTTGAAAAAATGCTGCCGAATCGTCCTTTAACCCATGATTTATTTAAAAATGCTCTTGATACATTCCGAATTGACCTCCAGGAAGTCATCATCAGCAATTTGTTGGATGGTGTTTTTTATGCAAAATTAATATGCGAAAAAGACGGTCAAATCATTGAAATAGATTCGCGCACGAGCGATGCCTTGGCGATGGCAGTTCGCTTCAATTGCCCCATTTATACCTACGAATTTATCCTCGAAGCTGCCGGAGTGGTTCTTGAAGAACCTGAAGAAACAGCAACCGGCTCGCAAGCCAGCAAAGCTAAGCCAACCAAAAGTATAACCGGTGGGGGTGGCAGGTCGTCAGATAGTAAAGGCCAATTGTCTCATTTGAGTATGGATGAACTCAATCGGATGCTGGATGAAGTGCTTCAAAATGAAGATTATGAACAAGCAGCACTGATTCGGGACGAAATTAAAAAAAGACAAGGCTAATTATTAACCATTGTCTTTTGAAAAATAAGTACTGAGGGGGTCGCGCCAAACGTGACCCCCTCAGTAGTAGATAGCAAATTAGTGCTTAGTTGTCAGTTAAATAACGTTCTTATGGCCTCTTTCCTACAAATATCCCCCGCTGTCCAAGCAGCATTGAATGACAAAAAACCGGTCGTTGCGCTGGAATCCACCATTATATCACATGGTATGCCCTATCCTGAAAACGTGGAAACAGCACTTAGAGTTGAGCAACACGTCAGAGAAAACGGCGCCATACCTGCCACTATTGCTATCATCAATGGCAAATTGAAAGCAGGGTTGAGTGTTGACGAGATTGAAACGATTGGCAAACAAGGTCAATCCGTGATAAAAGTGAGCCGTCGAGATATACCAATGGTGATTGCCAACAAAACGAACGGGGCTACCACCGTCGCTTCCACCATGATTATTGCAAATCTTGCCGGCATCAAGATTTTTGCAACCGGTGGTATCGGCGGTGTCCATCGAGGCGCTAATGAAACGTTCGATATTTCAGCGGATTTACAGGAATTGGCGCGTACGGATGTAGCGGTGGTGTGCGCAGGTGCAAAATCCATTTTAGATATCGGTCTGACATTAGAATATTTAGAAACCCAAGGCGTCCCCGTCATTGGCTACAAAACGGTTGATTTTCCCGCTTTTTTTACTCGAAAAAGTGGATTCGGAGTTGATTTCAGAGCTGATAATGAGCAAAATCTGGCTGAAATGCTGTTTGCCAAATGGTCTATTCCTTTGAGTGGCGGGGTGATAGTCGCCAATCCCGTGCCTATAGAACATGAGGCTGACCCGCGCATGATTGACCGAGCCATCGAAAAAGCTTTGCGTGAAGCGAGCAATCAAGGCATCAAAGGCAAGTTGATTACGCCTTTTTTGTTGGCGCAAATTGAGCGTTATACTGAGGGGTTGAGTTTGAAGACCAATATTAAATTAGTTTTAAACAATGCGGCTTTAGCGGCTCGGGTGGCGGCAGCTTACAGTGAAATGATATAGTTCAGTATTAAGTCAGTAAGGGCGTCCCAAGATATACTTTCACTTCAGGCGTTATTTTGACCGATAATTTCAATAGAATAGAGTTAAAGCTCCCTTTTGCCCCTGTTTTTGCGTGCCATTCATAGGTGGTTTTGATGGCTCTAAAAACGGTGGTTAAGGGTTGATTGCCTTTGTTTTCCTCAATAAGTTTCGCGAGGCTTTCAACAGTGAAAGCGGTCGGTTTACCGCGTAATTCTACATCTAAAGCCGGACTCAAGCCCACACTCAATCCAAAACTCATGATTTTCAGTCCATGCCCCTCCAAAGTTGGGAAGATGGTTAACCAATCTTCAATAAGCAAATAAGTTTTTTCTTTCAACGAATCAGAGACATTCGTGGCTTGCTCTTTTATGATGTCGGTCATGTTTGTGGCTTGTTCCTTAATGGCATCACCGGCGTCAGCAATTGTTTTTTTTATTTTGTCAAGCATTGGAATGGATGTTTAGATTGAATACATTTGGTAATATTGTAGCTCTGTTTGGCTATTTCAGTTAACTACTTCCCAAAAATAAGATAATTTTTAACAAAAACATAATTTTGCAAAGTATGGGTGTATAACAAATTCATAAATGGTAGGGGCATTGCCCCGACAGTTCGGTAGAATTATCGAAAATGATTAATTTATATCGCGGCAGAGCCGCATAAGAATTTCATCTTTTGCGGCTCTGCCGCGACACAGAAATACACCTCTCTAT
>JANPGW010000085.1:0-17731 GCA_031424115.1 Saprospiraceae bacterium
CGGCATCACTTGTGTGAAACCTTTATTATCAGCTTGATGGCGCGTTTTAGTCAATAATTTACCAGCCGCATCTCGAAATTCCACGCCCCACGGATTTTCAGTAATCGTTACCGAACCAAAAGCACTTTTATATTGATGCCCTCCTTTGATTGCTGAATATTGCCATGATTTATCAATATTCGGCTCTTTTACAAGCATTAAAGATGGTTCATCTAGCTTTACAATTGTCCCCGTTTGCATTTTAAAACGCACCACCCGAGGCGACACAAACTCTATTGAAAACGGTAAAACAGGGTCAGCAGCATACTCCGCAGCAGGAAATTCGTTTTGTTTAACTCGCTGAATCCCATGCTGTGTATAATTAAATGCATGAGCAGGGAAATATTGCGCCCTTCGCCATTTTACTGCTCCCGACCCAGTTTGCGGGTTAAAAGCAGCGAGGCTATCGGCGAGAAAATAAGTATTGGTATAACTTTTAAAATCTGGGCTCAAATCCACAGGTTCATTCAACATAGTTTGGGCTGATTGAGCCGATATTTTAAAAGTAGTATTTAAACATACTATCAATAAGCAAAAAATGAATTTGCTTAAAAAGGAGATTTTCATAATAAAGATTTTAAAAAATTAAATTGGACGTTCAAAGGTAATTCAAATTTTATAATAAGTGTCAAAATGACAATTATTTTGAAACCTAAAAAACAAGGCAATTTTAATATCCTAAAATTGCCTTATTGGTATTACTTCTGATGAAAACTATCGCTCACAAATTTCAAAACTTCGGGTAAAGCTGTCCGCCAATACGTCCAATTATGCGCTCCTTCTCGGACGCGGAATTCATGTGGTATTTTTTTATCAATCATCAGAGCATGGAGTGCCATATTGCCTTTTATTAAAAAGTCCTTATCACCACAATCTATGTAAAAACGGACTTTTTTCAAGTCCTCTACATTGGCTTTTTCAATAATTTTTAAAGCAGAATTCTGGGCATAATGCTCTGATAATCGCTCTTGCCCTTTCAAACCTTTGCCGTAAGGAAGCCCCAAAGCATTGTCCCAATTCTCATTTGGCATATTTGTAATTTCATCATCCGTCCAGACGGCTGCACTGAGGGGTGCGGCGGCGGCGAACAATTCAGAATGTTTTGTCGCCATCATGAGTGTTCCGTGACCGCCCATCGAAAGCCCGGCTACCGCTCGGTATTTTTTTTGAGTCCGAATACGATACGTTTTTTCAATAAAAGGCATGAACTCTTTAATGAAAAAATCTTCGTATTTTTCCTTTCCATCGTAACTATTGACATACCAATTGACGCCTCCATCGGGCATGGCGATAATCATCGGAGCAGCATCTCCACTTTGAATACATTTATCAGCAATAATGTTCGTTTCACCGAATTGTGTCCAGCCAGTTTCATCATCGGTATAACCATGCAATAAATACAAAACAGGATAACTTCTATTGGATTTTTCATAATCCGAAGGTAGGTAAATGCTGTATTTGATATCTTTTCCCAAAATGGCACTTTTAATAATTAGGCTTTCTTTTAAAAGACCTTGCTGTCCAAATACCGTAAAAGCCATTAAAAACAGTGCGAAAGTGAGTAATTTCTTCATTTTTATATCATTTTGTTGTTTAAAATTGTTGTAATACTGAGGGGGTATCGAATTTGGGATGTCGGATTTCGGACACCTCAAAAGCAGCCAAAATCCGACATCAATACTGAGGGGCAGCGTTATCTACTTTTGTAAAGCCTTATCTTGAAACTTCAATTTCCCCACCACTAATTTACCCACTTTCACGCCTTGTTCATTTCCTTTTTCACAATCCGAGCGATAGTGAATACCCGCATAAACCCGACTAATCGAAGCCTCCAAAGCCGCTTCTCTGAATGACTTGAAAGAGCGAACTGGTAAACCATATTCCTTTTCAGTCTCATCCGTGTAGGCTTGATTATCGCCAAAAAGATGCGTCAGCACTTCCGCAGCCGCAGCCGAAACTGTGCTGTGCCCACTTGTATATGAAGGAAAAGGTGGCGTTACAAGATGCGGATGCCATTCTTTTTCAATTTTGGCACTGATAACCGTCTCGGGGCGCACCCGAGCACTGCGGTACTTTTCTTCCCAACAGGCAATAAATGCTTCATATAATGCCAATGAGGTGAGCGCGTAAGCTTTCAATGATTCATAAAAACCTACTTTCCTGTCTTTCAAAAAAGTTTGGCAAATAGCCAACCAATGCCCGCCGGGCGTCATTTTTTTATCCTGAAACATCAAATGACCTTTGTGGCGCGAGACAAAAGGATTATCGTCCCAAAAAGTGATGATGTTTTCGCGTTCCTCCGTCAAATTTTTACTGATTTCGTGAACTTCAAGCACCTCTTTCCAGAAGGCACTTTTTTTATCTTCACTATAAGGAGCCGCAACAGCGGCTCTGCATTGTGATGCCGAATCCATCAACATCGGTTTCATTTTTGCCCAATGCGGTTCTACACCATCGGCATAATCCGGTGGTGTCGGCACCCAACGACCGAGTGTATTTTTAACATCAAAGCGCTCCATGCCCCTTGTTTCTTTATAATTATCCATCACCAGACATTTTATAACGGCATCAGAAACACTCTGACCAAAAGCAATGGAACGGTTGAAAACCTCCTCTGAAGACCGACTCTTTAGCTCTTCCAGTGTTTGTGTTTCAAAATTAGCCAAATCTTTTACCGAAAAAACTACTTTCGGCGCCGTGGCACACAGGGCTTTGATGGCAGCTACTGCAAAATCATATTCTTTTCCCGCTTCGGGAGTTGGCATTTTATCAAATCCTTTCAACTGTCCGGTGATGGACGAAGCGTTCGCTTGAGAAAATTTACCTGCTTCATAAGCGGCTAATAACGGATACACATACACTCGACTGGCAACCGGCGGCGTAAAAATGTCCGTCACAATAATATCCGTGAGTTTTTTTTGGGCTTTATGGAGATATTCAACATCTGAAAGTGTACCGGTTGTTTTTGAAGGTGTTTTAGCTTGTTCTTTGCAACTGCCCAGCGTAAAAACAGTTAGGCAGAAAATGATAAATTTTTTCATAATGAGATGTATTGAATGACTTTAATTTATTCCAATAAAATTTTTCGCGTAGCAACCCCCTTATTATCCATAAATTCGATTCTTAAAACGTTAGAATTTGTCAAAATACTGAGGGGGTGTTGCGATAGAAAGCCATTGCCTCGGATAAATTCTTTTAACCGCGTTTGACCATTTTTAAAGACAATTTTGGCTTTCACTTCTGATGGATTCGGGACAAAATACTTCAAATTTGCTTTTTTAGAAGAAAATACCTTTAAAACACCTTTATTTTGAGTAGCTATTATCAATTCCTTATTTTGTTTCGGTAAAAAAACAGAGGACAAGGCTCGCGCATCATTCGGCACATAAAAACCACTTTCATTCATTTCAATGGCTTTAAATTGGTTTTGACCCATATTTTTTAAAACCAAACCGTTAAATGCATCGGCTCGCCCTTGCAAAAGTTCCATGCCGTAATCATTACCCACCATTATCACATCCAAAAGTCCGTCTTGATCATAATCATAAGGCAACATGCCATAAACAGGCGCTAATTGTGCCGACGCAGGCAAAGCAGATATTTTGAAATGACCGCCTCCCGTATTTTCAATATAACTCGTAGACATCCAATTGGCTTTTAAAATTTGAGCCCCTTTGAGTTCCTCAGCTGTAAAAACGTCTTTCACTGTCGCCGCACCAAATGCCCCATATGTTTGAAATTTACGGCGAATCAAGACCAATTGCTTAATCATATCATCGCGGGTATGGTAAAAAAACTCTTGTTTTCTACCCAACGTGTCATTCCAATAACAGGAAATAAAAGGGTCGTATAAGCCATTATTATCAAAATCCTTGGCGTAAATACTGAGGGGTTCGTTGCTCGTGCATTTAAAATAGGTGTTTTGCCCAAAATTCCCCGCCACATAATCTATATCGCCATCGTTATCAAAATCAGCCGAAGTCAAGCTAGTCCACCAACCCAATTTATCAGCAAGCCCCGTTTGATTCGTGACGTTTTTAAATATACCTTTTTCATTTTTAAAAAAAGTCAAAGGCATCCACTCCCCCGCTATGATTAAATCGGGCTGATTATCATTATCAAAATCCGTAAAAAGGGCATCACTCACTAAGCCAATATATTCCAATTCAGGACAAATTTGCTTGGTTACATCCGTAAATTTTGCACTGTTAGCGGCTCCCCCTTTGGGGCTATCATTGCGCAAGATAAAACTACGGTCAGTTTTTGGATATGATTTCGGTAAAACGCGCCCACCGACGAACAAATCCAAATCACCATCACCATCATAATCCACCGCTTTTACGGCTTGCCCGCACGACATTTCAGCAGGGAGGGCATTTTCAGCAATTTTAAAATTTCCTTTTCCGTCGTTAATGCACAAAACGTCTTGATAAAAAGGTGAATTCACGTCATATTGATAACTCCCTCTGACAATATATAAGTCATTATCCCCATCATTATCAGCGTCAAAAAGCAACGTTCCGAGCTCTTCTTCGCTTTTGGCAGGGTCTTTTTTATAAGAAACGGCTTTTTCAACAAACTTCCCCGCTGCTGTTTGAGTGAACCAAGTGCCGTCATTTTTAGCACTGCCTCCCACGTAAATATCATCAAGACTGTCACCATTCACATCACCCACCGCTACACTGGGGCCATATTGGGAGAATTTATGCGGCAATGTTTTTTGAACATTAAAATCAATGTAATCTTCTTCTTTATGCAGGTAATCCAAGCCCAAAATCTTAGGGTCAATGTCTTCAAAAGCGCTTAAACCCTTCAGATATTGACTTGTTCCGATTTCTGGATAAGGAGTAATTATTTTTGCAGCATCATATCGAATGGTATTGGTTTCATTAATTTTCAAGTCTGTCACGAGCATTTTACGACCTTTTCCCCAATCAATCACCGCCGAATCTACTTTATGAGCTGTACCCAAACCAAAATGAATTATTTTTTCGGAACTTGAAATATAGCCTCTCGCCGATTCTATCTGTGCAGCTTGTTCTTCTCCATTAAAAAAAGCCGTTACTTTAGTACCAATCGCATCAGGATTATTTTTATCACCTTCTATTTTAAGCCGAATAAAATTCGGTTTTTTATCTTTCGCATCATTAACCGTATTTTGGAAGACAAAAGCCTTATCATCTATATTATTTACCACAAGGTCAAGGTCACCGTCATTATCTAAATCGGCATAAGCTGCTCCATTTGAAAAAGCTGAAATATCTACACCCCACTCTTTTGAGCAATCTTTGAAAGTCAAATCGCCTTGATTTTTAAAAGCGAATTTGGGTACTTTGATTTGTGGAATTTTTTTTTGTAACTGTAATTCAGATATTAAATAGCTCACATCACTTCGGTAAGCGCCAAAATCATGATCCGTAACATCCCTTGGAAAACCGTTGGTGATAAAAATATCGCGTTTCCCATCATTATCAAAATCTGCCATGAGTGGCGTCCAACTCCATTCTGTCTCTTGTACATTACCCATCAAGGAAACATCACTAAATGTCGGCAATCCCGTTTCCGGATTCAAACCTCTATTCAGTTGCAATACATTTCGGGCATATTGATATTCGTAGCCATACGTTTCATTATTGATGTAAGTGGTATAATTATTAGCATTCAGAAACAGTTTTTTTCGCTTATTGTGATAAGGCAACATCTCGGTAGTAAAAAAATCGAGTTTACCGTCATTATTAATATCCGCCACATCACTCCCCATGGCAGAAGCTGCTTGATGCTTGAAAATACTGGCTAATTCGTTTTTGAAAGTACCATTTTTCTGATTGATATAAATTAAATCATTGGTCACATAGTCGTTGGCTACATAGATATCCTGCCAGCCATCTTCATTGAAATCGTTTATCAAACAGCTATGGCTATAACCTGATAGTTTAATACCCGCTTGCTGAGAAATATCGGTAAAAACCGGATGTCCGAGTTGGTCATTCCAATCGTTGCGCAACAGTTTGTCGCGATTCGGTGAAGTGCCATCTGTCACTTTAGGAAAATATTGATTAGGATATTTAGTATCCATCACATTGACGGCGATGAAAAGATCGAGATCCCCATCATTGTCAAAATCAAAAAATTGAGCATTCGAGGAATGTGTTGTGTCATCTATGCCATAGGCTTTAGCCATTTCAGCAAACTGCGGTATCCCCGCCGAGTTCTCGGGATTAGAAACCTCAGTATTGTTGCCGGTATTGACGTAAAGGGCGTTTTTTCTTAATTCGGGATTGGGATGAAAAGTATTGCTAACATAAATATCTAATTTGCCATCTTGATTAATATCTATTAAATTAATTCCGGATGACCATTGATGCGGTTGTTTTTGAATATTGGCTTTTTGAGTAACGTCTTCAAATGTGAGATTCCCTTTATTAAGATAAAGTTTATTTTCTACCTGATTGCCAGTGAAAAAAACATCTTGTAGTCCGTCTCCATTCATATCGCCGATGGCTACTCCCCCACCATTATAAATAAATTCCGTGTTTAAAATATTTAAAGAATCGTATTCAGTTATTTGATTATTAAAATCAATGCCCGTTTGGCTACTGTCCAGTAGTTTGAATAACTTTTGTTCTTTGCTGCAACCTGTCATTGCCAAAGCAATGAATAACATATTGAGAATTCGTCTCATAGCTCTTTCCCTTGTTAAAAATCTATTAAAAGAAAAAGCTGTTTAAAAGTAAAAATCAATAGCCGATTTTTATTTTAAACAGCTTTTTACTGTTATACTCTTTTATAAAAATTTACCGCCTACCTATTGATAGGCGATAAATATCGGATTAATAACCCGGATTTTGAGTCAAAACGTCTTTACCTTGAATATCAATCTGGCCCTGTGGAATAGGTAAAAACTCGTTTTTACCGGTTGTGTATTTAGCCCCACCAAATTTAGTAACAAGCAGTTTACTTTCGTTAGCCAAATAAGCAGTCAGTTCCGCTTGTGCCGTGCCCCAACGCACTAAGTCAAAGAAACGGTGCCCTTCAGTTGCCAACTCTAATTTGCGCTCGAAACGAAGCGCTAATGTAGCTCTTGCTTTATCCCAACCAGCGGCAGGATAATCACTGATAACATAATTAGCAGCATCTAATGCTCCTTTCTTAACTCTACCGGCAGGATTCGCCGCACGTGCTCTTACTTGATTGATATAACCACGAGCGGTTTCAAGACTACCACCTTCAATTTCTGCTTCCGCTGCCAAAAGCAATACGTCGGCAAAACGGATAATCATAAAGTTCATCGTTGCATAACCCCGTGTCCAAGAACTACCATCGGTTAGCGTGTTCTCTTGAGATTTGTAGTAAATAAACTTTTTAGGAGAATAAGGACCTGCGTACGTTTGGTCACGAATCCAAGCCTTACCCGGGTGGTCTTGCCAATCAAGGTAAGGAATACCACGGCGACCAACTGTGTGGTCAACACGAGGGTCAAGATTACCGGCATCCGGTGTGAAAGCCGCTGATGCTTCGACTTTATAGTCATTCTTAACAGCGTTAGCATCGGCGTTATATGTTTCGTTCAATAACGGCAAACCATCAGCACCTGTGCGGAAAGAATTCACCAATGAGAAGCTTGGTTGGTGGAAACCACAACAGTTACCCGGGCCATTCGGACCGGTGTTGTACGGGTAGTTCAAATCATCAAACCAGTTAGAGTTATTTGTGTTACCGGAGTTCATTGACGTTTGAAGCGCAAATACAGATTCTTCGTGGTTATCATTTTCGGCATTAAACATATCCGCAAACTTAGGGACTAAGCCATATTTTTTACCATTGGTTGTTTTACCACTCGTTATTACTGTAGTAAGTATTGCTTTCGCTTCAGCCCATTTTTTCTGGAAAACATAAGCCTTTCCAAGGTAAGCACCAGCCGCCCATTTATTAACGCGACCTGCTTGACCACTGGTTTCAGGAAGATTGGTATAGGCAAAATTAAAATCCGCTTCAATCTTATCCCAGAAAGCAGGTGTATTTTTGACCTTTTCAATACCTTTACCATAGTCAATCGTTTCGTCAACGTACGGTACACTATTCCATAGTTTTTTCAACTCAAAATAGAAGTGACCACGCAAAAACCTTGCTTCGCCGGCGATACGCTTTTTGTCACCATCCGTAATATCCTTTGCGGCAGCTAATAAGCGGAGTGTTGCATTACAACGGCTGATGCCTTCATATTTTGACTGCCAGGCACTACCCATATCGCCGTTAGTTGGGTCAATTTCGTAGCGCTGAATAGGATTGATAGCGGTATAGTCACCGGCGTCAGTACCTTTATTGGCATCGCCACCCATGATACTACCAAAAACCCAGTTATTGGGTGCCGCAAGGCGAGAATAACCTTTTGCGCCCAACATACTATACGCGCCAATCAAAGCACCCTCAACACCTGCTTTAGTCGCCAATTGTGCTTCTGCTAAGGAGCCCGTTGGTGGTACATTTAAAAAATCGTCTTTGCACGCAACAGTCAAAACTGAAACGCCCGCGACAATTAAAAATGCTTTTTTAAAATTATTAATAGCTTTCATCTTATTTTTATTAAAAATTTTTTAGAAAGATTGATTTTTAATATTACTACGTGAAAGAAATCTTCAATCGTTGCTTGTAATATTATTTTTTAGTAAATTCTGAATGAGATACTGAGGGGTATTGATTTTTGGTATTGTACATCAAATTATCAATACCCCTTACAGTTCTATTTCAATTATTTGAAACCTACATTGAGTCCCACTGAGAAACCGCGGGTAACAGGATAGTTTCCTACGTCAATACCGAAGTTAGTATCTGCAGCACCACCTACCATTGGATCCAACCCGCTATATTTCGTAATGGTAAAGATATTATTAGCCGCTACTGTTATTTTAGCGCGAGCAATGCCAATTTTAGAAATAACACTCGTTGGCAAATTATAACCTAATGAGACATTTTGCATCCGTAAGAAGTTACCGTTCTCAACATACCAAGAGTTTTCAGCACCACTTGTACTGATGTTAGAAGCACTTTCCCAAATTGGGGCTTTAGCACTGTTGCCCAAAGCAGGTGTCCAAGAATCTTTAGCGCGAACGCCTTTACCTGAACCTTCGAATGTGCCATGGAAATCAGTGAACCATTTTGACATATTGAAAATTTGATTACCCAATGAAGCATAAATATACGTTTCAAAAGTGAAATCTTTATAGTTCAATGCCAAGTTGATACCACCCGTATAATTCGGGATGGGATTGCCGATAAATGTTCTATCATCCGGAGTGATTTTACCGTCACCATTGATGTCTTGATATTTGAAACGACCTATACCCGCGCCTGATTGATTAGAAGCTTTCGCTTCTTCAGCACTGCTGAAATAGCCTAATACTTTGTAGCCAAAGAATGATGACATTGGTTGACCTACAGCATTACGGATTGGATTGATACCCCGGTAACCCGCACCACCAAAAAAGTTGATATTAGGTGCCAAATATGTGATTTCATTGTGCAAGAAAGCATTATTAAATGTCAACTCATACTTCACATCTTTACTGATTTTACCACGGTTGATGATTTGGAAATCAATACCTTCATTCAACATTGTAGCGATATTCACTGAAGGAGCAGATGCAGATGGCCCAACAACAGCAGGAAGAGGAACATTGAATAATAGGTCTTTTGTATTCTTACGCCATACGTCAAAAATAATTTCCAATCTGTTATTCCATACTGTCGCATCAAAACCGATGTTTGACATTTCACTGGTTTCCCACTTAGCATCCGGATTACCAATCCGAGAACGGAAATAACCTTCATCTACACCACTGTTTTGTCCGGAAATTGGATAATATGAATTATCTCTTCTTGCCGCAAACAAAGAGTATTGGTTACTTGGGTCAACATTATTAGAATTACCCATTTGACCCCAACCACCACGGATTTTCAAGTCATTGATGAATGGAATATTTTTCATGAAATTTTCCGCTGTTACACGCCAAGCCGCCGAGAAAGCCGGGAAAACACCATATCTATTGTTGATACCGAAACGAGAAGAACCGTCACGACGGACAAGACCCGTTACATAATACTTCTCATTGTAGTTATAGTCTAACTTACCGAATAAAGAATAGAAGTTAACGCCACTGAATAAGTTACTATTCACTTGCGGGGTTGAAACAGTAGAAAGGTTCACATAATCTAAGTCCATTGAGAATGGATTGATACCTGAACCATTAATGCTTCTACCTTTACCTGTATTGAGTGCCTCGATACCACCGAATGCATTCACACTGTGGTTGCCTAATTTCAACTTGTAGTTAGCAGAGTTTGTCCAAACCCAACCCATGAAATAACCACTTCCTTCACCGAAAGTGTTACTGGCTTCCGGTTCTGAGTCACCTAAATATTTGTAGTTATAATCTCTGTAAGCAAAACCATTATATTGTCCTCCAATGCTTGTTCTCAATGTTAAATTGTCAATCGGGTCAAGTTCTACGTAGAAATTACCCATGGCATTTGCATTGTAGTTTTGGTCATTACCATTGTTCAATGTCAAACGTCTCACCGGATTACGCGGGTTATTAAAACCGGCAGCTTTTGTACTGGCGTAGCTTCCCAATTCATCAAAAATAGGAATCACCGTCGGCATACGATAAGCAGAAAGAACTTCTGACTCAGCGTCTGCAATACCCAAACCATTGTTACCACCGGCTTGTCCTAAAACTGAACGGTAAGTAAATTGAAGGTTTTGACCTACGCGCAAACGTTTCGTTAAATCAAACTCAGAGTTAGCTCTGAATGAATACCGTTTGAAACGGTTGGCAATCAAAATACCTTCTTGGTCTTGCATAGAAAGTCCAAAATAGTATCGGCCATTTTCCGTACCACCGTTGAATCCAAGACTGTGGCGTTGAAGTTTTCCAGTTCTTGTGATAGCATCGTACCAGTTAGTACCGGCCAAGTTGGGTTTAATCAAGAATACTTCGCCCGGTTTTGCCGCAGCAGCAGCTTGAATAGCCGCTAAGTCAACCGAACCGCGTACACCGTTGGCGCCATTCGCGTGCAAATAATCCGGCAATGTAGCTTGTGCATTGGGGCCATATTGAGGATGGGTATAAGCGACAGCTGTACCATTGGCAGCAGCGTTGTTTCTGTACGCTACATGAGTCCAGTCTGCTTGCTCCTGTGGCGAAAGCATTTTAGGCGCACCGGCCACATTGGGGTCAGTTGAGCCATACATACCATCATAAGTTACTTGCAGACGCTTAGCACCTTTAGATCCTTTTTTTGTAGTGAAAACGATAACGCCATTGGCAGCACGCGCTCCATAAATAGAAGCCGCCGGCGCATCTTTCAAAACGGTTGTGGTCTCAATATCGTCTGGTGCCAAAAAGTCAATGGATCCTACCGGTACACCATCAACAACGTACAAAGGTGCGTTACCACCAAATGCACCAAAACCGCGCACACGGATAATACTGGATGTACCCGGCTGACCATTAGAAATGAGAAGCAAACCAGGGATACGTCCTTGAAGTTGCTGCTCTACGTTTCCGGAAGGTATTGCCCGAAGGTCTTTCGCTTTTACGGTTGAAACCGCCCCCGTTGTTTGGCGTTTTGTTTCAACAGCATAACCTGTTACCACGACCTCATCTAATGTTGACGAAGTAAGGGATACATCGAGGCTTTTTTGACCGGCAACAGAAACTTCTTTTGTTGCATATCCGACAAAAGAAATAATTAAAGTGGCCGTTTCAGGAGCTTCAAGAGAAAAATTCCCATCGAGATCCGTCAAAGTACCCTTTATAGTGCCTTTGATGACAACGCTTGCGCCAACCAGTGGCTCATTGTCTTCGCCACCTGTGACTTTGCCCGTCACTGTACGATCTTGCGCCATGGCTGACACACCTGCAAGCAAGCATACCAAGAGTACCATAAAGCGTCCTAGTGAGTAAAGTTTAGTTACCATGATAATTAATAAGAGTTTGTTATAAATTAGTAGTTAAATACAGTATAAAAAAACTTGTGTCGAATGAGCGTTCTCTAATTTTTAGAAACGTTCAGTTTAGGGTGAACGCGGCTTAATTCATTCATTAAAGTGTCACTTTGACAATTATATGGGTTTCCCCAATAAAAACTTTTGGATAAATCAAGCCAAAAGTTCTTTCCGAAAAAATGAATATTAAAACATCTTATTGTTTATATGACGCAATGTTACGCAAAAAAAATGAATTACAAAATTTTCCTACAAATATTTTTAATTTCTCAGTATATAAATTTACCGATACAGATATGTGTCGAATATTTATATTAAAATTGAAAATTTACTAAATACCATTATTGAGTGTGTTTAGACAAAAGACGAATTCAAAAATGCATTTTAAACTATAACATTCTTCAGGTTCTTTTTTTCATTTTTGTTACAGTTGGCGCGCCTCGGAAAAAATGACCCAATAAATAAAATTCTTTTCGAGAAAAACAAACAAAAGTGGTTATAGGAATATAATTATAGGAAAAAGAAAAGCTATAGGTTTGTCACCCAAACTTCACGTATCAATTCCCCCCAAACTTCACGTACTATTGGACTGCGTCTCCACCAAACTACACTGCAATAACACCAAAAGGTGTTTTGTTATAGTTCAAAACCGCAATTTTCCACCAAACTGCACGTGTACAACTATTTGTTGGGATATTACTCTCCTATTTTTGATATTTTAAACTCATTTTCCACCAAACTGCACGTGTAAAAATACCCCCCCTCAGTATAAGACCCTCATAAATACGAAAACTCCACCAAACTGCACGTGCCATTTTGGCAGATAAAAAAGGGGGAATAACCTATTTATTCGGCTATTCCCCACGTAAAATCTTTTGTTATTGGGAAGCTCATTGCTGATAGCTAAGTCCCTACTTACTTATTTTTTATCAATCAGATGAATGATTTTGGGTGGTATCGGCGAAGGAGAGTTGTGCATGAAGAATCCTTTGTTTTTATCTTCTACCAATTTAGCCGACGGGTATTGGGTTTGTACAATTTTAAGGGTTCTTCTAAAAACCTCTTTGAACTTATCCATGCGATCATAACCCTGTCCGAATTGTTCCTTCAGATTGGACCACGCGATGAATTGAGGTTTGCCAAATTCTACCCTATGTAAGCGTTGCGCAAGCCAAGCGTAAATATCCAAAGCCATCGCATTATGAGACAGTGCTGCCAAGGCGCGCTCATCCAGCGGAATAGCATGGTTAATCAGGCTCGAAAAATATTCCTCGGTGAGCTGAATTTTGGATGTCCACTGCACCCGTTGGCGTTCATCTTTAGGAAACCACAGGTCAAAGGCTTTCACAATTTTCAAATCCACCTGCATACCCTTTTCACCATCCGAATAACCGATACTGATAATGGAGGCAGTTAAGCGGCGCAATTGCTCTTTAGCTTCCTTGATAGTCCGACCGTCTGTATTCAAACCGATTTTCTTGATGAAAGCGGTCATGCTCTCCTCCACATCAATCAGCCGATTCTGCGTTTTAACCGCTTCACTATTAATATGCGCCAATATCAACCGTGATTTGGTACCATAGGGCAAGCCGACGAATTCA
The DNA here is from genome assembly GCA_031424115.1 of Saprospiraceae bacterium. Classification (GTDB taxonomy): domain Bacteria; phylum Bacteroidota; class Bacteroidia; order Chitinophagales; family Saprospiraceae; genus JAAFJT01. Next base: position 13,648 of record JANPGW010000085.1, read on the forward strand.
AACTCCCCTGTTTCGGGATTCAAAACGTGGTTGGCTTGTACGGCAAGACTCACATTACCTTGGCGTTGTTGCCAAATCTTCGTCTCGTCGCCCGGATTCCGATATGGCAAAAAGGTTTGACACAAGACAGAGTGCTGAAAAATAGCATCCTCTATACTGGCTCGGTCGAGACGCACTTGCATCGCTCCTTCGAGCAGGCGTTGAGTGATTTTACTCACCCCGCCTTCTGTTTTCTTTTTTTTATCTTCCGACATGATCAACTGAAAAAATGATAAACTGCAAAACTGATTTTATTTACTCTCTCTACCCTCTTCCCTCATACTCTCTACCCTCTACTCACTCATATGCCTATTTCCTTTTTGGCGAGTTCCAGAAAAAACTCTTTCATTGAAATACCGTTTTGAAATGTCTTTGTTCGGATTTGAGCGTGCAAAGATAGCGGAATATCGAGTGTGACCCGCAGCGTTCGTTCGTCCGTTTTTGACGGCTTAGTGATTTTTTGCGGTGTTGGTTTTTCACCATGAATGACACTGACTGCTTTTTCTACTTTTTCTACTTTTTCCGCTTTAGGCATTATCGAAGCGGAAGACTTCACTTCTGTTTCCGCTTTATTGATGGGAATTTTAGTTCCCAACGTCAATTTACTGTAATCTGTTTTTTTATCCTTCGCCATGACTCTTATTTTTTTAATTTTCTTAAACTGCAAAAATGAAAAACTGCAAAAATGAAAAACGGAATATCATCCCATTAAACCAACTGCAACAACCCTTCTTTTTGGGCTATTGCGACAACCTCTTGCGTCAATCTCACCATTTCTTCCTTGGCTTTTTCATCATTCGATTCATAGACCCCTTTCCCTTCGATGCCGGTTTTGACATAGGCAACCCGTTTATTCAACGATGTTTTGAGAATATCCATCCCAAAATCCTTCAACAGATTTTTCATATCCTGATGCACATTCAAATTTTCTGAAAATTGATTGAGGATGAAATAAGCCGGAATATTTTCTCTGAAAGCTTTGGCTTGTTCGTAGCGTTCAAAAAATTGATTCATTGCCCTAAAGTCATGCCCGCTCGGCAATATCGGAATGAGGAGAATATCACTCGCCAGGATAATTCGAGTGGTCATTTCAGAGAGCGAAGGTGTGCCATCAATGATGATTATCTCGTGATCGTTGTGCAATTTGTCAACCGTTTTGTTCAGTGCCTTGCTGTCAATAGCCCCAACTACTAAAATTTCCGGCAAATTTTCGTCCCGCACACCCGACCACGCCAACGAATTTTGATTGGTATCGGTGTCCACAATGCAGACTTTGTACCCCATGTGCGCGAAACAAACCGCGAGGTTTTGTGCAATGGTGGTCTTCCCTACCCCACCTTTCAAATTTGAAATACCTATTTTCATAAATTGTATTGACGTCTTAATTTTAGATAACGGCACAAAATAAGAGATATTTTTGAGACTGCAAAACTGAAAGACTGAAAAAATCAATAAATTTTTGAGACTGCAAAACTGCAAAAAATGGCGAATATTTTTAAGCTATCCGTCAACAAATTTATATTTTGACATTCTCTCTATGATTTCATCCTTTTTTTGGGGCTTCTCAGGCATTATTGGGCTTTTGTCGGATAAACAGCAGATTGCTTTTAATGTCGCCTTAAAAGTGAAGTATTGTAGGTTTTGTGGATGTATAACAAATTCTTCAGTAGCAAGGGGCATCGCCCCGGCAGTTCGGTCATGCAGAGCTTGATGGCGCAAAATGCGCTCATAGTATTATCGAAAATGATTAATTTATCTCGCGGCAGAGCCGCATAAGAATTACATCTTTTGCGGCTCTGCCGCTATACAGTAATTCAATTCTCAATCAGTCTACCGAACTATCGGGGCGATGCCCCTTGCTACTATTGTTTTTTTTAAGCAGAAACAAATTTTTAGTACCCTCCGTGATCTTGGGATACCCCCCTCAGTATAAATCAATTATACTGAAAAAATGAAAAACTGCAAAAATGAAAAAAGGGAATTTCATTTTTTCAAAAAAAATAGTGCATCATAATTTAAGTGTAATCAAACATCCGAAAAATATTTAAAACGTTGCCGATGTCAGTTAACGACCCCGATAAAAGTATGCCTTTGAGGCGCAAAACTGGTGTCGTTTATCGCCTTAAAAGGAATTTAAGTAAATTTTTTAAAATTTTATTTTGTAAATAATTGTCACCTTGACATTTAATTTTAATTTTAAACCGATTTTTAAATCTAACCTTAGTTTTTTATAATTCATCCTAAAAGTTTAAATGTACATTATGAAAAAAATTATCTTATCCCTGTTTGTTTGCATTGTCTTTGTGCACTGCAAAAACAGCGAAACCACTAACTCAACGAACAAAGCTACCGAGGTAGCGAAACCTCCGGTTTCTCACACGAATATATTGACGGCAGATGAAGAAAAAAGCGGCGTAAAACTCCTTTTTGACGGTAAGTCAATGGCTGGCTGGCATAATTTTAAAAAAACAACTATTGGAAAAGGGTGGGTGGTTGATTCCGTAGAAAAGGCCATTCATCTTGCGGTTAAACCGGCTGCCGGTAAATGGAATTCTGAAGATGGCGGCGATATTGTGACGGATGGTGCATACGAAAACTACGAATTGAGTATTGAATGGAAAATAGATACTTGCGGCAACTCGGGGGTTATATATAATGTCTTGGAAGACCCAAAAGCCGAATATGTTTGGCATACAGGCCCTGAGATGCAGGTTTTAGACAATAAATGTCATCCCGACGCTAAAATTATTAAGCATAGAGCCGGTGATTTATACGATATGATTTCCTCTTCATCAGAACCTGTAAAACCGGCTTTAGAGTGGAATCAAGCAAAATTAGTCCAAAACAAAGGAAAAGTCGAGCACTGGTTGAATGGCATTAAAGTCGTGGAATATGATATGAACTCGCCGGCTTGGAAAGATATGATAGCCAAAAGCAAGTTCAAGGACATGCCATTGTTCGGAAAATCCATGAAAGGGCATATCGCTTTACAAGACCACGGTAATAGAGTATGGTTTCGCAATATTAAGATTAAACAATTGTGATGCCATGCTTAACTAAGTAAATATACTGAGGGGGGGGCTAACAGTTTTTTTCATAAACTGATTTCAGTTTTTCAGTTTTGCAGTCTATTGAAAATATATTATTTCACAACAAAAGGAAAATCTTTTCATCAAAAAAAAAATCTTATGGATCAAACTTTAAACAAAAATCGTCTTTTCTTGGGCAGTTGTTTTGCACTTATCACAACGGCTTTTTCTTTCAGTATTCGGGCAGGTATTTTGCCTCAATTAGCTAAAGATTTTAGTTTATCAGCCGAACAATTAGGCTTTATCAATTCAATGTGGTTTTTAGGTTTTCCAATAGCCATGATTATTGGTGGACTTGTTTATCATACTGTAGGGCCCAAAAGAATCATGCAGATTGCTTTTCTTTGTCATACTTTAGGCATTTTTCTCACGCTTTATCCTCAACTATTAGGTGGTTATACAGGCCTTTTGGTTTCTACATTTTTAATAGGAATAGGTAATGGCTGTACTGAAGCGGCGTGTAATCCAATGATTGCCGACGCTTATCAAGGCTCAGAAATGAGTAAAATGTTGAACCGCTTTCACATGTGGTTTCCCGGTGGTATCGTTGTGGGCAGTTTAATATCTAAATTTATGACCGATGCCAACATGGGTTGGCAAGCACAAATTTGGTTTATCTTGATTCCGGCGGTTATATATGCCTATTTGTTTTGGGGGCAAACTTTCCCTAAGCCTAAAATTGAAGGTGTTACCTCGATTGGTGAAAATTTGAAGGCAATGGCTTCACCTTTGTATATTTTCATGTTCTGTTGCATGGCGTTGACTGCTATTACAGAATTTGGCCCTCAACAATGGACCGGTTTAATTATGAGTAAATCAGGAGCAAGTCCCATGCTCATTTTGGCATTGGTGACGGGTGTAATGGCGGTTGCTCGATTTTTTGCGGGCCCCATTGTCCATAAATTTGACCAAACGGGGGTTTTATTAGGGTCAGCAATATTGGCAACTATTGGAAT
>JANPGW010000086.1:0-2774 GCA_031424115.1 Saprospiraceae bacterium
GCAGGTTTGCACGTGGGGCATCCGCTCGGCTACATTGCTACGGATATTTACGCCCGTTTCAAACGCCTCAAAGGTTTCAATGTTTTGAATCCAATGGGTTACGATTCATTTGGCTTACCTGCCGAACAATACGCCATCCAAACGGGTACACACCCAGCTATTACCACTGAAAATAACATTGCTCGATACCGCGAGCAGTTGGATAATATTGGTTTTTCATTCGATTGGTCGCGGGAAGTACGCACTTCCGATCCGTCTTTTTACAAATGGACGCAATGGATATTTATGCAGCTTTTTAATCATTATTATGATAAAACGGCTGATAAAGCGGTTAAAATTAGTGATTTAGTAGAGCGCTTGAAAACGGAAGGCAATGCGAATATCAACGCTGTATGCGACGAGGATACCCCCTCAGTATCAGCCGCTGAATGGAACGCTTGGAGTGAAAAAGAGCAGCAATTATTCCTTTTAAAATACCGATTGACATTCCCAGAAGAGAGTTTTGTGAACTGGTGTGCACAGTTGGGAACCGTTTTGTCCAACGATGAAGTAAAAGACGGCGTGAGTGAGCGTGGCGGCTACCCAGTTGAACGCAAATTAATGAAACAATGGAGTATGCGCATCACTGCGTATGCCGACCGATTGATTGAGGGTTTGAACCATGTGGAGTGGTCAGAGTCATTAAAAGAGCAACAACGCAACTGGATTGGTCGTTCACAAGGTGCTTCAGTGAAGTTTCCTTTAGCCCCCCTTACCCCCAAAGGGGGAGATACCCAAGTTCCCCCTTTGGGGGCGGAGGGGGCTTACATCGAAGTGTTCACAACTCGAGTGGATACTATCTACGGTGTTACTTTTATGGTGTTAGCGCCTGAGCATGAATATGTAAAGGATTTGACTACAAAAGAGCAAAAAGAAGAAATCGAAGCGTATCAATCATGGGCTGCTTCTCGCTCCGATGTTGACCGTATGTCAGAGGTAAAAAAGGTAACGGGAGCGTTCACAGGTTCATATTGTGTGAATCCTTTTAATGGTGAAAAAATACCAATTTATATAGCTGATTACGTGTTAGCGGGTTATGGTACGGGTGCTGTAATGGCGGTACCAAGTGGCGACCAAAGGGATTGGAACTTTGCAAAGCATTTTAATTTGCCCATTATTTCCATTTTAGATGGTCAAAAAGATATTGAAACGGCGGCTGATAATACTAAAGAAGGGCGCTATATCAATTCGGGCATTATCAACGGCATGGAATATAAAGAGGCAACAAATACTTTAATTTCATGGTTAGAAGAGCGTGGCTTGGGTAAAGGTAAAATTCAATACCGTTTGCGCAATGCGGTGTTCAGTCGTCAACGTTATTGGGGCGAGCCAGTTCCGGCGTATTGGAAAGATGGCGTGCCGTATTTGATTGAAGAGAGCGAATTGCCATTGGTTTTACCTAAAATCGATAAATATTTGCCTACTGAAACGGGCGAACCACCTCTCGGACGTGCCGAAAATTGGAAATACAGCCCCTCCCAGCCCCCCCAAAAGGGGGGAGAACAAAACTCCCCTGCTTTGGAGGGGTCGGGGGAGGCTTACGAGTACGAATTATCCACAATGCCGGGTTGGGCGGGTTCATCATGGTATTTTTACCGTTATATGGATGCTCATAACGATGCGACTTTTGCATCAAAAGAAGCGGTGGATTATTGGCAACAGGTGGATTTGTACGTCGGTGGTACGGAACACGCTGTGGGTCACTTATTGTATTCTCGTTTTTGGAACTTATTCATGTATGATTTAGGACTTGTGCCGCATACTGAATACGCTAAAAAATTGGTGAATCAGGGGATGATTCAAGGTCGTAGTTTATATTTAAAACTGAATACGGGACGTCGCTTGTTTGTGGATGTTAATTTGGCAGATGAAAGAGACCGTTTGTACAGAGATGTTTTCTTACAAATGATTGAAAAAGATAACCGTTTTGAAGGTATCAAAGGAGACGAAGTTGGTGGCGATATTGATTGGGAAAAAGATGAGAATGGTAAATATTACACCGCATTGACTCCCGAGGTTGAAAAAATGTCAAAACGGACATTAAATGTTGTCAATCCAGACGATGTTGTTGCGAAATACGGCGCTGACTGCTTCCGTATGTACGAAATGTTTTTGGGTCCTTTGGAGGATTCTAAACCTTGGAGTACGACGGGTATTACGGGTGTACAAAGCTTTTTACGCAAATTATGGTCATTGTTTTATGACCTCAATACGGGTAAAAACCTTTTAACGGATGGCGAACCGACTCCAGAGGAATTAAAAGTTTTACACGCTTGCATCAAAAAAGTGAGTACAGACATCGAAAACTTCTCTTTCAATACAGCTGTCTCAGGATTCATGATTTGTGTGAACGAGTTGAAATCCATGCGTTGTTCTAAACGATTGATTTTAAATGAATTAGTTGTTTTGGTAGCCCCATTTGCACCTTTTATTGCCGAGGAATTGTGGGAAGCATTGGGTCATATCACTTCGGTTTTAGATGCTCAATACCCAACTCATAATGAGGAGTATTTAAAAGAAAGTGAGGTTCTTTACCCGATTTCAATCAACGGTAAAAAACGGGGAGAATACACCTTTGCTGCCGATGCCAGCCCTGCGGATATTGAAAAAGTGGTTCGTGCCATGGAAGTGATTACGAAATGGTCAGAAGGGAAGGATATCAAGAAAGTGATTGTGGTGCCGGGAAGGATGGTGAATGTGGTGATTTAAACGGTCGTTTTGTCATTCTGAGCGCA